>JAVHRK010000065.1:0-18469 GCA_036171615.1 Bacteriovoracaceae bacterium | reverse complement strand
ATTGATTGATGGTTTGCCACGTCTAATTGTTGCATTATCGATGACATCATCATGACAAAGCGAAGCAGCATGGACTAGTTCTGTGGCGCGGGCATAAGGAGTAATTAAATCTAAATTAATCTTAAATAAATCTGCCATCAGATAGGTTAAAAGTGGTCTTAGACGTTTACCACCAGATAAAACTGATTTAGACAGAACAGCGTCAATTGCAATATGAGCATTCACAGAACGGATGTTTAGATCAAGTTTTTTGGTGCGTTCTACGATATTATGTGGAAGCGCATCGAGAAAGTCATTTACCATTGAGAGAAAATTAACAAAAAGACCTTTATAAGTAAATCCAATTCTTGCGAGTGTCATCAACTTTTGGTAAATAAATAGCTAAAAATATAGCTTTTCAAAGTGAGACACAATGCCGCACACACTGTCAGATCGTAAAAAAGAATCATATAAAATTTTTGATGAAATTGCCGGAACCTATGACTTTTTAAATCATTTTCTCTCTTTAGGAATTGATATTTATTGGAGAAAAAAATTTCTGGCCAATCTTCCCAATAAATCATCTATAAATGCGCTCGATTTAGCAACTGGGACTGGAGATGTACCCTTAACACTTGTCCAAGATAGTCGAGTTAAAAAAGTTACTGGCATTGATATGTCTGAAGGAATGATTAATTTAGGGATTATAAAAATAAAGAAAAAAAACCTAGAGAGAAAAATTATCATGTTAAAGGGCGATGGAGTTCATATTCCATGTGCTGACAGTATATTCGACTTAACAACAATTTCATTTGGAATTAGAAATTTTTCAGACCCGGCGCTTTCACTCAAGAATATTAATAGAGTTTTAAAACCTCAAGGACGACTATTAATCATGGAATTTTCCATACCCCAGAATTATATAATAAAAACGTTGTACTTTTTTTACTTTAGAAACATTTTACCATTGATAGGCAATTTATTTTCAAAACACAAAGACGCTTATACTTATCTCAACCAAACAGTTGAGGACTTTCCATATGGTAATGATTTTTTAAACCTCATGAAAAATGCAGGCTTTGTAAATTTAAAATTCATACCTCTAACTTTAGGAATTGCAACGCTTTATATTGGCGATAAAACATGATCAGCAGTCAGCTTGAAAACTTACTTGAAGTTGATTTGCTCCAACTACTGACAATTTCCAATTCTTCGAAAAAATTTTTTTTTCAATCTAAAGACAAGTCAATAACTGTCTTAGCATTGGGCCCGACTGAGGAAATCCGATTTAATAATGCTTCAATATTTTTAGAAGAAAATCAAAATCATATTCTATGGTCAGCTTTATCATTTGAAAAGATTGAAGAAGGAAATTTTAATTCCTCGTATCTGACTCTCATCAATAGAGCAGGAAAAACTACAGCTTTTATAAATCCGAATATTAAATATCATTTACAGGATTTATTCCTAGAAAAAGAAGTCACTTTGAAAACTTGTCAATCATCCACAGAACTACAACCTGATTTTCAAGGATGGCAAAAGATGCTTAAAAAGGCACTTGTGCTACTAGAGACATCCGATCTTCAAAAAATAGTATTAAAGCGCAAAAAGATTATTCATTTTGAAGAAGAAATAAATGCCGTACAGATTTTTAATAATGCCTATAAAACCAATTCGGAAACTTACAACATCTACACTCAAAACAATGACCAACAAGCATTTATATCTTTTTCACCGGAAAAACTTTTTTCACTAGAAGATAATTTAAGAATCGAAACGATATCACTCGCTGGCAGCATGCCAAGAAGTGATAACCCACTAACAGATCAATTATTATCGGAGGAATTATTAAATTCAACGAAGCTAGCACTTGAACAAAATATAGTGACAGAGGAAATCTGTAATCGACTTTCAAAAGTGGCCAATAATGTAATTTTGAACAATTTAGAGATTATGAAATTACGTTATATTCAACACCGATCCAATAATATTTCGGCAAATCTTAATTCAGAAAATACTTTTCTTGACCTTATAAAAATTCTACATCCAACACCAGCTGTTGGGGGCGCACCAAATCAACTTGCACTTTCTTCTATCTCAACACTAGAAGAAGATCACAGAGATCATTACGCCGCTCCAATTGGTTTTGTTTCAAGTAAATATTCGGAATGGGCCGTGGGTTTAAGAAGTGCTTTTATTGATAAAAAGACTTTAACGATTTATGCCGGCTGTGGAATAGTACCAGGCTCTGTCCCCAAAGATGAATGGGATGAAACTGAAAATAAAATGAGACCTTTCATAAATATTACCATCTCGGAGAATATTTATGTTTAGTTTCTTATCTCAAAATATAAATCGAATTTGGGCCTCAATCATTATTAATGAATTTGTAAAAAATAATATTACTCATTTTTATTTTTCACCGGGTATGCGAAACGCTCCTTTAGTTGCCGCACTTTGTTTTTATAAAAAACAATATCCAGAAATAGAAATCATCACTTGTATCGATGAACGTGGTGCGAGCTATAGGGCCTTAGGTTATAGTAAAGCAACGGGGAAACCATGTGTACTTTTATGCACGTCTGGAACGGCCCTCGCCAATTATTATCCCGCAGTTATTGAGGCCTATAAAACTCAACTTCCTTTAATTATTATTTCAGCAGATCGCCCTAAAGAACAAATTTACAGTGGAGATAATCAAACTATTAATCAAAATAAAATTTTTGGAGCTTATGTTCGCGGAGAACTTGACCTTGGTTCACCGACTCAAGAAATCTCCCCACGTGATATAGCCACAAATCTAACAAATTTAATTTTTAAAGCAAAATGTATAGAACCTGGTCCTGTTCATTTGAATTGCCCATTTCGTGAACCATTGGAAGATTCACTTCAGGATATTCCTTCAGATTACTTAGCAAAAGCTCAATTGGTTATTACCAGCAAACTCCCATCCACTCAGTATTTACAAACTCAAAATACCATTGCAACTGAAGAACTAAATTTGTTTTTAGAAAAAATTTCTAAAGTAAAGCCTGGTATTTTAATTATAGGTAGTTTACCTCCTTCACTTGAACTTAATATAATTAGAAATTTTATACGATTATTAAACTGGCCTGTTTATTTAGATATTTCTAGTTCCTTAAAATATGAATTCAGCTTAGCACAAAATGCAATACCAACTTTTGACCATCCAGAAGTAATTACTGAAATTCTAAATAATCCACCAAACACTGTTTTACATATCGGTGGTCGGCTAACTTCAAAGCATTATTATAATTTTCTTAAAAGTCTTAGTCATACAGAATTAATAACCTTAAATGAATCTACAGAGAAAGAAGATCCAAGTCATCTTACAAATTTTCGATTAGTTGCTAATATAAAATCTACATTAAATGTAATAAATAATTGGTTAGACGGTGAAAATGTACTTCGCCAAACTACAACTTATAATTTTGAAAATATTATTACTAAAAAAAGAAATATCATAGATGAAAGTCCTCTTTCTTATCCTCTGATATCAAAAACTATTATTGAATCATTACCAGATAATGAGATTTTATATATTGCTAATAGTACAATTGTTCGATCATTTGATTCTTATTCTTCTTTAGAGGAACAAAAGAAATTATTAATAGCTACAAATCGTGGCGTCAGCGGAATTGAAGGACTTATTGCTTCAAGCTGTGGTTTTATCGATGCCTGCAATAAAGATATTTATCTCATAATCGGTGATATTTCATTAATGCATGATTTAAACTCACTTTATTTTTTGAAGGGTCTTAAAAATAATTTAAAAATTATACTAATAAATAATTTTGGTGGAGGAATTTTCACACTTTTACCCATTTCCCATGAAGAAGAAGTCCTCTCTTATATAACTTCACCACACCAAGAAACATTTGAAACAATCGCTTCTAACTTCCATCTTCATTACACTAAAGTGAATGAAGTAAAAGATCTGAGACCTTCGCTTACTGATTTAAAAAATTTATCTACACATGGAATAGTTGAAATTATGGTTAATCACAAAGAAAATAAGAATGTGTACGATATTTTAAGGACAATTAAAATATCATGAAAAATTGGATCTTGGCCATCCGACCAAAAACACTTTTCGCCTCTGTTTCTCCTGTTTTGTTAGGGTTATCATTGGCCTATCATTATCAACATTCACTGAATTACATAGTTGCCATGATTACCATTTTTTGTACCATGTGTTTACAAATCTCCAGTAATTTGGCCAATGATTATTATGATTTTATAAGAGGTATAGATAATCATCAACGAACAGGACCGGTAAGGGCCACTCAAGCAAAACTTATATCAGAACACAATATGAAAAAGGCCTTGTTTCTTTTTTTATTACTTTCTTTTATTTCAGGGCTCTACTTAATGTATATCGGTGGATTACCAATTATAATTATTGGAATCATTTCTCTTTATTTTTCTTATGGCTATACCGGAGGGTCTTTTCCTCTTTCCTATAATGCACTTGGTGAAATTGCTGCTTTTATTTTTTTTGGTCCTGTGGCGGTCTTAGGTACTTTTTTTTTACAAACTCATTATTTTAATTTCCATGGATTATTACTTGGCGTTGGCGCTGGCTTAATTGCAGCAACGATATTGGCAATTAATAATCTAAGAGATATGAAGTCAGATGCACTTTCTAGAAAAAAAACATTGGCACTCATTTTTGGTGAAAAATTTCAAAGAGAGTTGTGCTTATTACTTATTACTTTCTCTGGAATAGTAATCATCCTTCATTCTTTACTCTTGAAAAATTTCTTGGCTTTATTCTGCCTCATTATTCCTTCACTTTATTTTAAGAACTGGGCCTATATTAAATTTGGGGCAATCAATGAATCTCTAAATGCTGTGCTTGCAAAAACTGCTCAATATCTTTTTATCTACTCGCTAGGAGTTTTGATAACTCTCCTCTACTTATGAAAATAAAAATCAACTTTGAAGATAAAGTCATCACTTATAAAAAACCAATACTCTTACCTGTCCAAAATATTATCCAGAATACTTTTTCAAGGATGACTCTTAAGGATGAAAATAATATATTCATCAATACTATAGATATCTATTCTCTACCTGGTTATTACAGGACAACTCTTGATATTAAAAAACTAGTCATTAATCGCTTTTTTACCAAGCAACTCTTTAACTTAGAAAATATTATTTTTGACTTGCCTTACTTTAATTCTACTATAGATAGTACATCTCTTGATGGAGAAATCTTATTTGATATTGAGAGTGCCTTATTTACTCTTTTGCAATCAAGGCTAGATCCTGCTTCTATCGTTAAATCAAATCATCTTGGTATCGATGAATTATTTCACACTAAACAATGTGTAAAAATCAAAATCACTCCTGACAAATTAAAACTAAAAGAAATATCTAGTTTTTTAAACCAGCAATCTAAAAATGGAACAATCCCCCGTTTACGTTTTGATGGTAATAGAAAATTTGAATTGGAAGAATTAATTTTATTTTTAAACGATTTAAATGAATCTGTTTTGAATTGTATAGAATATATAGAGGAGCCTTTTAAAAATTATAGTGATTTGTACGATTTTAAGAATTGTTATAAAATTAAAATTGCAATAGATGAATCACTGATTTATTTTTTAAATAGTTTAGATAAACTTCCAAGTCACACACCAATTATTTTAAAGCCCGCCTTATTTGGTATATCAAAATCTTTTGAACTTATTATGTCGGCCTATAGTATGGGCCATACTGTTATTATAAGCTCAACCTACCAACCGGCTTCAACTTTTTTATCTTTAATTGCCTTAGCTCACTTTTCAAATTCACTAAATTTGAGTGAACTTTTTCATGGTCTTGATACGTTATCATTTCTACCAGATGAATATCAAAACAGTCAGGTTTTAAACTCTTTATCAATTTAATTTTTTTAACTATACTAATAAAAAATTAACAACTGGAGATTTCATGAAAAAAATGATTTGTATGATGGGTTTACTAGCATTAACTTCTTGTGGCCATTGGGGTTCTAGTTGCCATAAAACTGGTGAACAATGTGATATGCATAAAAAAGAAAAATGTGCAAAATGTGGTAGTGAAAATTGTACTAAATGTACTAAAGATCACTCTCAATGTCCTATGGACAAAATGGCACCAGCTGAGGCAGCTGCTCCAGCAACAAAGTAATTTATTTAGTAGGCAAATTACCCTCTCTTCTCCTCATTGCATATTTGAGTTAAAATTGCTTTGAGGAGATCTATATGAAAACAATCATTTCACTTATCTTATTGGCCTTTATTGCTTCATGTGCACATGTTTCGGAACCCTCACGAGAAGTCGCATCTAGCAATTGTTATGATTCTGTTAAGTCAGAATATCATTCTTATTTTGACTCTTTTGAAAAGTGTATAGAAAAACCAAAAACTAAATGATATAAAATCTCTCAACTATTACAACTTTTTGAGAGATTTACATGAAAAAAATTTTCTTCAGCATTCTTCTCATTTCTTTAACTCATTCTTCATTTGCTTTTGATACTTCCGTAAAAGGATTTATCGCTTTAGATGGTATTAATTTACAAAAAATTCAAAAGAAACCTGCTGAATCAGTAATTGGAATTGGCGTCTTAGATCTAAAAGTCTTTGCAGAACAAGACAATGTCACAGCTGCTATCAAGCTTGATCTAGATGGAAAATTAGCAGAAGAAAATAATATTTTTGAAGAAGCTTACGCTAGCTATCGTGGTGTCTATGATTGGAAATTTTCATTAGGTAAAGGAATTATTCGTTTCCAAAATTTACATTGGGGAGCGGCCATGAATACTTACTTAGATGGTGGAAGTATTTTAGGTACAGAAAATAGCTGGAGAAAAGTTAGTCGGAAAGCATATATTAGTGCGGCCTATGGCCATCACAATAAAGGTTTTATTGATACTCTAGCGGTGTTTGGTGATACAAGTGAGATTGATTATAATGAACAAGGTGTTGCCAAAACAACTACAGATACTAAAAAAATTCTTACTACTTATAATTATAAAAATGTCACCGCCTTTACAACTGAAAAACAATTAGGTGTTGGAAATAAATTTGAATTATTTTTGACTGATTCTATCTCTGCTACTTTTGGACAAATTTATTATAAAAATAAATCAGAAGACAAACCAAGCTGGGCCTTAGATTTTGGAACTAATTTAGAAAACAGTATATTTGAAGCATGGACTGATATACTTGTAGGTTTTACAAATAAATCACCTTATGAAAAATATACTACATTTAGAAAGTATGAATATTTTTTACAAGTAGGCGCTGAGCTTTTCTTAAATGAGAAATGGAGCCTTGTTGGAAATTCAGAATATTTATATGTACGTGACCAAAGACATAATGTAGCCGATGCTCAATACCAAGACGGCAGTCTTATCAAATCAACTTCGTATAAAGTTGAAAGTGTAATAAAATATAAGCTTTCTAAATCTGCTTTTGTCACGATGGGTGGATTGTATGAAAAGAAAATAGCTAGTAAAGATGGAGTCAAAAATCTTTCATATATTTCAGGGGTTTATAACGCCAATTTAGAGGCCTATAAACTAGCAACAAGTTTTTCTTTCTGGTTTTAAGTAAGTAAATATTTCAATTCCCCTTTAAAATATATTTTTTTTGGGGTACTCCCTACATCAGGGGGCATCCATGCATCAATTCACCATTATTCTTATTAGCTTAGGATTTAGTCTTTTTTCTAATCCTCTAAATGCTCAAGTTGACGTTATTTATGGTGCTGATAATAGATTTGAAGTCCATCTCTATGACAATCCAGTATTTATAGAAAAAGCGCGCTCTGTGGCCCTAAAAGTACCGACCCGTAAGCTTTATCCAGATAGAGAAGATCAAAGTATTTTTAATTTTCCACTTATAACTCTAGTTGAGCATAATCCCAATCTATGTTCTACTGAACGTTTTATTGAACAAATTCCTTTAGGTACTTGTTCTGGATTTTTAGTTGCACCTGATAAAATTATGACTGCCGGTCACTGTTTTTTTTCTTCAATGGATTGTACAAATTATAAATGGGTATTTGATTATGTAGAAGGGACTGAGAATATTAAAGCTCAGAATATTTATTCATGTAAAAAAATAATTACTCAAAAATATATACAGAGTACTAATGAAATTACTGACTATGCAGTTATACAATTAGATCGACCAGTTCCGGATAGAAAACCCTTAGTGACAAGAAAATGGGGAGTTCCTTTTTACAATACTCCGCTTGTTCTTATCGGCCATCCTTTAGGCATTCCTATGAAAATTGCAGATGGGGCCCACGTCACGACTCCAAATGCAGGTGAAAGAAATGATTTATTTAATTCTTTAAAATTAAGAAGAAATTATTTTACCGCAAATCTAGACTCATATAGTGGAAATTCAGGCTCCCCTGTTTTCAACCAACGAACAGGCGTCGTTGAAGGAATTCTCATTCAAGGAGCTGATGATTACGAAATTGATCCACAAAATGAATGTACGAGATCTGTTCACCGCGGAAACGCCGCTGAAAATGTTGAAGAAAAAGTTATGCGAGTGACGAAAGTAATTTATTGATTAGATAAAACTTTTGCTGCTTCTTTAGCAAAATAAGTTAAAATCATATCACTCCCAGCACGTTTAAAACTCATGAGCATTTCCATCATAATCTTTTCACCATCTATATAGCCTTTTTCATGCGCGGCCTTAACCATGGCATACTCTCCACTTACGTTGTAAGCAGCGATAGGCAATGTGGTATTGTCTCGAATGGTTTTAATAACATCTAAGTATGGAAGTCCAGGTTTAACCATTAAAATATCAGCACCTTCTGATTCATCTAAATAAGCTTCTCGAAGTGCTTCGCGGACATTAGCATAATCCATTTGATAGGTTTTTTTATCACCCTTTTTAGGAGCTGAACCTAGTGCATCCCTAAATGGGCCGTAAAATGCCGAAGCATATTTTGCAGCATAAGACATGATTGAAGTATTGATAAAATTTTCTTCGTCTAACATATCTCGAATGAAACCGACTCTTCCATCCATCATATCAGAAGGACCTACAATATCAGAACCAGATTTTGCCTGCAGTACCGCCATTTTAGCAAGAAGTTCAAGGGTTTGATCATTTAAAATTTCACCTGTTCGAGGATCAACTAAACCATCATGCCCGTCACTTGAATATGGATCTAGGGCAACATCTGTCATGATTAATAAATCAGGGAGTGCATTTTTAATTTCTTTAATTGCTCGCGGATATAGCCCATCTGGGTTTAAGCATTCTGTAGCTTTATTATTTTTTAAATTATCCTCAATTGCAGGAAACAAAGAAATACAAGGAATACCTAACTCATAAAGTTCTTTGCATTCAAGAATTAACTGATCAATTGAATATCGAGAAATTCCTGGCATAGAATTAATTGGTTGACGAATATTTTTTCCTTCCATTACAAACACAGGAGCAATAAAATCATTTGTACTTAAATGATTTTCACGAATCATTCTTCTTACTGCTTCAGTTTTTCTGTTACGACGAGGTCTTGAAATATTAAACATTATAAGCTCCCTAATTTTATTTTAAATGCCATTGCGTAAAATGAGATTTGTTTTATCATAGCTGTTAATCCATTCGCTCTACTCATAGAAAGATGTTCCTTAAGGCCTATTTCTTCCAGAAAGGTTGGTTTAGTGGCCAAAATTTCATCAGGAGTACTACCAGAATAGACTTGCACCAAAAGTGCGATAACTCCCTTTACAATGGAAGCATCACTATCTGCTGTAAAGATAATTTTATCACCAACGAGTTCAGCATGTAACCAGACTTGAGATTGACAACCTTTAATTTTATTAGCTTCCGTTTTATGTTCTTCTTGCATTGGGCCTAAAGATTTTCCAAGGCCAATAAGATGTTTATAACGATCTTCCCAATTAGAAAATTTTAAAAAATCGTCAACAATCAATTTAATTTTATCACTGCTCATATATTAATATCCGACAGAAATAGTTTAATTATTCTAATGATTTTACACATTTTTAGACACGAAATCAAAATTAAGTTTATAATTATAATAATGGAAAATATGACTATAAACACTATATTAAAAGGCAAAATTCTACTCTATCGAGTTTTTGATATTGGGGAAGAAATTAATCTTGAAAAAGCCGAAAAAATATTGGTTGAAAATACTACCTCTAGGTCTAAGTTTCGTCTAAAAAAAGTAAATCAACAGGCAGTTATTGTGTCTAACGACCCATTAAGCATAGGCCTTGGCCCATATCAATTCTCTGCTTTTAACCGCGAATTTACCGCAGATTTATCGGCTAAACTTTGGGATTTTGGTACGATGTCACTTACTTTTGAATTTCTTATCCCCGAAAATACAAGCTTTGATGAATTACGTAAAATTTCAGCAATTATTCAAGATTATGAAGAGCTAGATACCTATGCACGTTTGCGCGCCAGAGAATTTACAGTTCAGATTAAGGACGCGATGGGAAAAATAAATGATTGGGAAGTCTATGAAGACTACACCCTCTTTTTTATCGAAAAATTAAATCATTTTCCCGACAACTTATTCTCTATTTTAGAAACAGAAGATATTGCCTCACTTATTTTAAATGAAGATAAATTTTCGTTATCTAATCAAATAACTCAAAGAATTTATGATTCAAAACTACAATATTATAAAAATGACTTAGCACTTATTGATTGGAATAGTGCTTTTATCATTGAACCAACCGCCTCATTAGATATTCCTGACGTAATCGAATTTGCCTTAAACCAAGTTTTAGAAATGCGTTATTACGATGACCTCTTAGATAAGAAATTGCGGGAAATTTACTCTGCAATTGAATTAAAAGATGTGAGTATTTTTTCTGGTCGTTATAACGACCTAGCACTTGAGGCGGGACAAAAGTACATTGAAATTGCTGAAATAGTTGAGTCTGTTGAAAACTCCCTAAAAGTAATTGGTGATCTTTATCACTCTATTATTTTCAGAACTGCCTCTAGTAAATTTAGGTTTTCTGATTGGCAGTCAAGTATAGATAATAAATTAGATAATCTTGCAGATATCTGTAAATTACTTCTAGATAATATTAATCATAGACGTAGTTATATTTTAGAATTAATTGTCATTGCACTTATTAGTCTTGAACTCATTCCTTTAGTTGAACATGTTCAAAAGTTTTTTGTTAAATAACTCTCGTTTTAATCTAAGAATAATTTATCACCATAAGATTTAAGATAGTGACAAGGATCAAATTGACAACTTTTTATTACGGTATATAAATTTCTTACTACATGTAGAGCATGTTGATCTACTAAAGTTTAAATAACATTAATAAGGAGTCTAAAATGATGTTAAAAGAGAAAACAAGTAAGAGCAATTGGATTTCTCCAAAATATTTTTTGTTATTAGTATTTCAAATCTTTTTAGTTATTGAGTGTAGCACGGACATAAAAGTTCAAGAACTTCCAATTACTGCCAATGTCGAGAATGAGCTACAGTCATTAAATAGCGATCTAAATACTGCTGCTGATGCTCAGGTAGATGTTCTTTCTCCCAATAACTTTAAGGAGGCACAGACTGCACTTCAAGATGCTAAAGAATACTCCTATAATCAAAAAGATTCAAAAGATACTCTTCATAAGATCTCTATAGGACGCGCTTATCTCAACCGAGCACAAGATATAGCATCACTATCTCACAACAATATGGAGGAAGTTGTAATCGCCAGACAAGAAGCAATTTCAGCTGGTGCTCCAAATTTTTTTAGTTCAGAATTTAAAATAGAAGATAATAAATTAAAAGATGCCACTGTAGAATTTGAAAAAAATAATATAAAAAGTGCCACAAAGGATCGAGCAAATTTACAAGCAGGTTATTTAGCATTAGAATTACAGGCCATAAAATATAAAAATCTTAATCATGCAAAACAGACAATTGCAAAGTCAATTGAAGATGGTGCTGAAAAAATGGCGCCACAAAGTTTGGAAATTGCAAAAAAGAATTTAAAAGATACAGATGCCTATATCACTGCCAATCGACATGAAAATGAACAAATCAATACCCGTGCTATGGCCGTAAACAAAAGTGCGGAGCATCTTTTAAAAATTACTCATGACTCTCAAAATACAAAAAAAGTATCACCTGAAGAAATAGCTCTGCAAATGGAAAACAAACAGAATCAGGTAGTTGAACAAACCCAAATTAGTAAGACACTTGGCGAGGAAAACAATGATCTTAAAGATGTAGTGACAGACCAATTAATTGAAATGGATGCCCAACATATCGTCTCTCAAAGTCTAGGTGAAGTAAATCAGGATCTAAACGATCAGGTCTCTGAAAAGAAAAGCGCACTTGATAGAGAACAAAAGACCCTAAATCCTCCGATATCTTTATATTAGTTGGTTCTTGTGAAAAGCCATCATACAAATCTATTCTTTAACTGTGATTTTTATCAATTATGTTTAAAAACTAATTTCAACGAACAGAATTTGTATACTCATCAAGAATAATTGGTAATGCTCCATAAATAAGTAATGCAATCATCGGACCAATAAAAAGTCCTGGTAATCCCATAAAATATACTCCACCCAGAATAGAAAGAAATGATGCAAAAACTGGTGACTGATTTTTACTACCACTCGTCAAATAGGGGCGTATTAAATTATCAGCTATTCCAGTAACTAAAGAAATAATCGTCATCGCAATTCCTGCTTCAACTCTTCCATCAAGAAAAGTAGAAGCTGCTAATAAAAGGCCGACAGGACTAGCACCTATCACAGGTATAAAAGAGAGAAAAAATGTAAATACAAAAACTATAAAGACATCACCCGAATTACAAAAATAGGCTCCAGCAGTAATCATACTTGCTTGGATAAGACCAGTTATACCATTGGTAAAGAAAACTATATGACAACTAGTATTCACTAAAGAGATAATTTTATCTCCGTTTTTATTAGAAAAATAAAAAGAACGATTAAACCATTTCCGAATATGCACTTCTTCTATTAAAAAAAAATAAAAAGCAAGAACCGTAACTATGCTAAGCATAACGATATTTGGAATTTCTGATACAATATTACTTATAATTTTAAGAATCCAGCTGGCAATAGAGTTAATAATACTATTAAACTTTTCATGTAATTCATTTGGATCAATATTATTTAAATGAGCAAATTTATCAAGAACAATATAAACCTTACCCTTAATAATATTCTGATTCATTATCGGTGATTCCCCATTAAAAAATTTAGTTACTATTTTAGTTACTCTGATCATGACAATTGTAGCTGGACCCAATCCAAGAATAACAAATAAGAACGAAATAATAAAAACTGAAATTTGACGACTGATACCTTTTCTGTAAAAGTAATTTACATATGGACTAAATGCGCTGGCGAGAATTCCACCAAACAATAATGGAATAATAAACGGAGACATAACGAATATAAACGCTGTAATAATTAAAATTGCCGTAATTATTTTAAAGAAGTTTTTATAAATTAAATTAGAAGTAAGCTTTGTCATAAATACGCCCAAGTTCTCTCAAGTCATATTCTCAACAAATATACAAAATGAAATATAGATAAATATTTAAGTTATATAGATTTTTCGATAAGTTTTTTAAAAAAACTAAAAAGCTAGAGTATCTTCTATTAATAGGAATTTTGTAGTCTAAATGACCGGAGTCATTGATAACATCATTCCCTTAGCTGAAATAATGGACTGACGATTTAATTTAGCAACAATTTGTTTTTTAAACAAAACTTTTGAGTTTGAAGGTCTTAAAAACTTGATTTCAATATTGATTTCATCAGAATTTTTTCCCTGACGAGGGTTAAAACTAATTAAATAATTTTTCTTTCCTAATCTTTTTTCAATTTCGGCAGTTTGATAAAGAGGTATTGAAAGGTCAGACTTAATTGATGATTCTGTTGTTTTAAAATGTAAATTAAGATTAATCATTTGAGGAGCGATACTTGCATTAGCAGTAATTGAAAGAAAAAAAGCAAGAAAAAGCGAAGACCACCATGTTTTTTGATTCATTTTTCACCCTCATAGTAAAAAAAATTATTCTTTATCAAATAAGTATAATAAATAAATCAACGAGTCGCCAAGATTAAAATTCTAAAATTGTTATTTTTTCTGATAATCCAAATTTTTGTCTTTCTAAAATATTTGATAAATTAATTTCAAAGGCCTTTAAAGCAATACCTGGTTTTGAGAAATTTTCTTTAGATCCATAGAGTTCATCGCCAATGATTGAAGTACCATGACGAAAAAGTTCAAAGCGAAGCTGGTGAGAACGACCTGTCACTGGATTTAAGTACCAACGATAATTCCCATCCTCTGTTTTACTTTTTAATATTCCCTGTGTGATGGCCATTTTTCCTTGTGGGGATTCATAAGATCTTTTCTTGCCTCGAAGTAATGAACACTTCCACTCAAATGGCACACCTAATTTTTCGGATGGAAGATCAACTGAAGAAGTTAAGGCAATATAAGTTTTCTCGATTTTCTTAGTTTCAAACCAGGAGTTACCGGCACGATGTGCTTCGGCCGTCTTGGCGAACATAATAAGCCCTGAAACCTCAAAATCTAGCCGATGGACGGGAAATATTTTACAACTTAAGTCCTTCTCCAAAAGATGATCTAGACATGGTCTTTGGTCTTCAATGCCTAATCTGGAAGGAACACTTAAAACAAGTGGAGCTTTATCAACAATGATAAAATGAGGATTATCAAATACAGTTTTATAGTAAGAACTCACTCTTAAGCTCCACTCTTTCCATAATTTGAAAGAGCTCGAGCACTGGGATCACTTACTTTACAATTAGGCCATGAAGAGTTTGGCATCCAAAAATCTTTTATAAGTCGGGCCTTGCCAGGATAATATTCCTCAAAAATTTCTCGATAAAGAAGTGACTCTTTAGTAAAGGGTGTAGCGTAATCATATTTCTTTTTAGAATTTGCATACTCTTCATCAGTATACATATTTTCGGCATAGGCCTTAAGCTCATCTACCATTGAGTGTCCTACAGCATCTGAAAATGCCGCTTTTTCACGCCAAAGAATATGATCTGGGAGTAATTTTTTAGAAGTATCGGTCTCTTCAAATGCCTTACGAAGGAGATACTTCCCCATCCCTGTAGTATTCATTTTAATATTCGGATCAATGGCCATGACAAATTTTACAAAATCAGTATCACTAAAAGGAACTCTGGCCTCTAGTGCATGTGCAGAAATAGATCGATCAGCTCGTAAAACATCATAAATGTATAATTCTTGAATTCGTTTTTTTGCTTCTAATTGAAATTCAGCGGCCGATGGAGCAAAGTCAGTATATTTATACCCAAATAATTCATCACTCACTTCACCAGTTAATAATACTTTTATATTCGTTGTTTTGTGAATTGCCTTACAGACGAGATACATACCAATAGAGGCCCTAATTGTTGTAATATCCCAAGTCTCAAGATGATAAATAACTTCTCTTAAACAAGACAGGACATCGGTTTTTGTCATAGTTATATTAGTGTGATCAGCACCAATAAAATCTGCAACATCTTTGGCATATTTAGAATCAATTGCATCAGTTTCCATTCCAATTGAAAATGTTCTAATCGGTTTCTTAGAAAATTTTTGAGCAAGTGCACAGACTAAACTAGAATCCAGTCCCCCACTTAGAAGAAAGCCAATCTCAGCATCGGACTGAAGTCGTTTATGCACGGCCTCAGTTAATAATTTTTTAATTCCAGATAATATTTTTTCTTGGTTAGTTTCAATTGGCAAATGAACTAATCCTAAATCTAAATAAGATATGAACTGATTACCATTATAATAATGTCCAGGAGGAAATGGAATGACATCTACACATAGCTTTAAAATTGATTTCACCTCTGAAGAAAAAACAATTTTTTGATTAGAAGTATAACCATAAAAAAGCGGTCTTATCCCCATGGCGTCTCTAGCTGCCAGGAAGATTTTTTTCTTTTCATCCCAAATAACAAATGCAAATTCTGCATCTAAGCTATCGACTAGCTTTTTAATTCCCCACGTTTCATATAGGGGGAGAAGCACTTCGCAGTCAGAGTGAGAAACAAATTGGTGTTTCGTACATTCTTTCTTTAAAGCTTCATAATTATAAACCTCTCCATTACATACTAAAAAATTTCCGAGGTCCGATGTAAACGGTTGGCGGCCATGATTTGATAAATCCATTATCGATAAACGATGAAATCCAAAAATTCCATTGGAAAATGGTAAAAACTGATGGTTATCAGGTCCCCTATGTTTTATTTTTTGAAATTCAATTTCAAAAATACTGCGATCTGTATCACCTTCAAGTACTAAAAATCCGCACATATTCAATATCCTTATTCAAAGCTGGCAAATAAAAGAGCACCGTCTTTCAATTCATTTATAATGTGTTGATGATAACGCATTTCAACTGCAGGGCAACCAAAACTTCTACCAATTTTTTCACCAGGAAAAACATAATTTGCCCCATGAATAACAATGGCCCTTTCTCTAGCATTGGAATTTGTAGTTGATAATCCATCTAGACGAAGTGAATACCCGTTGCTTCCATCATAGGAATTTGAAGTGAGATAAAATCCAATTGAAGTCATCAGTGAGTTAATGATATTGGAAAATACAGATGCATATCCACTAAATATTGGATCTGAGTTTTTTCCATGAGCTACTAAAAATTTTTCTACATATCCTGATTCCATATCTACGATAAAAAACCGTTCAACAGAATTATGTTTTTTTAAATCTATGATTCCCACATAACGCTGATTGGTAATTTTATCTAGGTGTTCGATATAATAGTTATAGGTTTTTTTTAATATTTTTTTTGTAATAAGTTGATCTGGATCCAATCGTGAAAATTCGATTGTCGCAAAGCTACTATAGGATACAAAAAAAGACAGGAATAAGAATATTCTCATCCCCTATTTTAGAATAAAAAATAATTAGTTTTTAGAGGGCAATAATTGCTAAAATCGCAGAGAGTAAATTATCTATCATTTTCTTAACTTCAATAAATACAGCATAGCTTTTTACCTGAGCGAGAAGTTCTGCAATCACTATTTCTAAGAGATTAACGACTTGGTCGAGTCCAGTTTTTTTTAAAAAGACATCAAATAGATTAGCTGCAGATTCAACGTCTTTGCCATTTTTGGAAACAACATAGAGAGGATTTAATTTTTTAGTTATGGGCACTTGACCACTCCTCAATTTTTTGGGCCATTCCCAAAAATTTTTCTTGTAAATCACTGAACTCATGATTTTTAAATTCAAAAACTGACTTACGACTTGCTAATGATTTTACCAATCCGGCCTTATTAAGAAAGGCTGAGAAAACTTTTCCCTCTCCCAGCTCTGTTTCAATAGACTGAACTATTTTAGTTAAATCGTCACTTTCTTGTTTCCTTCTCATGTCTACTAAATTTGGAACGTGAAAAATAATATCTGGAGATTTAACTATTCCCATATCTGAGATATCACCCAATACCTGATAAAAGTGTTCGAGCCCTTTTTTAGAAAAATCATCGGCCCTAAATGGAATGATCACTCCGTCGCTGGCACAAAGAGCATTGACCACAAGTAGACCAAGAGTTGGCGGACAATCAATAATGATGTACTCATAGCGAGTTAATAAACCACTTAATTCCAAAAACTTTTTGAGTACTAATGGTCTAGGCATAGTAATGCTTGCCATCGTTAAATCAAAGCCAGAAAGTTCCTGACCGGCCGGAATTAAATCGACTTTAGTTCCTTTTTGGATAACTTCAGAAAGTAATAATGGTATATGTAAAACTTTTAATTCTTTTACTGAATTCACTAATAATTGGTGAATGGTATGTAAACTTTTAGACTGAAATAATAGTGATAAATTTCCTTGGGGGTCTAAATCTAGGGCCAATACTTTATGACCTTTTTGTCCAAGAGCATGAGCAGCATTAAATGCCATCGTTGTCTTTCCAACTCCACCTTTTTGGTTAATAAAGCTAATAACTTTGGCGTTACCCATAAAATGATCCTTGGAAGATTATAAAGCGTAATTAAATTTAATACCTTTATCCAGTGAATATCAATGAATTTTTTACAACTCTTTACTCATAGAGTTTTTTATTGCTATTATACATTTATGACAATTCAAGTACGCGTTTTAGACAATATATCCAACACAATTCTTTTTGAAACTTCATTAGTGAAGATTCATGAGGCGTATACATTTGCCACATTGATGGAAAAAGAAGGACTAGATATTAGAATAGAAGCTGCGGGACTTCCGGAAACATTAATTCAATCTCTCGGTGCCAGTGATTCTGAACTTGCAGAATACCAGCAAAGCCTAGATCAAGAAATTTCTTTCCACGATAATGATTTAGGTTGCGCTATTTGTTTAACTAATTAGTGGCTGGTGCCATTTAACCTGAAAATTCAATATTTTTTATAAGAAATT
>JAVHRK010000064.1:0-4006 GCA_036171615.1 Bacteriovoracaceae bacterium | reverse complement strand
TTGAAGCGGTTACTTCTTCGATTAAAGGAACAAATACATTTTCAATACCGCTTCCGCTGTTACTTTTTGATTTATCATTCATAAGACATCTCCCAAGCTTTGTGTTTTTCTACCGTAATCGTTTTTCCATTTTCCAATTGCTCAACTCGTTCCGGGATTTCATGCTCAATAATAAAGGGTGATTTCACTTTACCTTTTAAATTAGGAGGCAATGGCCCGGTTTCGACCTTGTACTTTTTTGAATCAGTGGGTGTAATACTCACTGATTCCATTCGACTAATTGGATTTTCATCCATTTTTTGTTTCGGAAGAATCATAGAAGGCATTTCTCGATTTTCTGGATCATCCATAAAAAAGAAATAACCAAGGCCTGCTCCAATTAAAGCACCAATACTTCCCCATACTGCCATATTGGGAGCAATTGATTCTTTGTTTGGACTTAATGCACTTCCTCCTGCAATTCCTAACGTAATTCCTGATAACCCTCCATAAAATATGGATTTTCTCATTGTCGAACATGACGACATATTTAGGCACAAGGCCAAAATTAAAATTTTAAAAATTTTCATAATTTAAACCTCTCAAAAAAATAAATGAGCACTGGTCTTCCTGCCTTGATATAGACCTTAGGCTCTTTGGTTTGCATTTCATCTTTCATGATGTTGCTTGTTTCATCTAATGAATTTAACAGCCCATTGGTAACTCTATTTTTTGCCGTATTGGCAGTAAGTTCACCAAGTGGGCTAGCAAGACGATCCATCTTTAGTTCGATAAGGCCTTTTGAAAAAGCTGTAGCAATTGAAGCAGCGATATATTCTTCTTTACCTGTATAAACTTCATCTGCTGATAATCCACTAGAGCCATCAAGGTTTAAAAGGCCTACTTGAACTTCATATTCCTCATCTTTTTGCGGTAGGATTAATTTATTACAAGCACCCATGACTCGTTTGTACTTAGTTACACCTTTACAACTAAAAAGAGTCTTGGCTGGCAATAATCCATTTGATTCAACTTCAACAAGTAGAGGTGACTCAAGATTGGTAGATACAACTGAGTTTAATAATCGCCCTCGGATTACAGTTCCCGTTTTAAAATCAAACTCGTTGGTATAATCCCAAACTCCGCTTTTATTTTGATACTTACCAAGAAGCTCATTTGTTTTTTCCCCTTGCTTTTGTATTTGGTTAAGAACATCAATATTAGCAGTTGCCTGAATTTTCTTAATACTTCTTGCCTTTGAAACTAACGCTTCAGTTATTCGTTTTCGAGGTGCAATAATTCTAAAATCATCATCCGCAAAAGTGCTCCTTGTTAAGCACACCGATAAAGATGTGAGAGTTATTAAATATTTCAATTTAATATCCTCTGATTATTCACAATAAATGGAATGCCTTTGGAAAAATGACTTTCTCTATCCACAAGTTTTTCATTAACCAGAATTGGTTTGCCTGTTTTGTTTTGAATTAGCGTAGATGTATTACCATCTAAAATTCTTAAATCCGCATTTTCAAATTTCAAAACATAAGAGCGGTTAATTTCTCCGTCATGAATATAAACAAACGAATGAGTTGATTCGTTCTTGCTTTCAGGCATTCTTACTTTGAATTGAAAATGATGATCTTTGCTAATCACGATCATATCTGTTTCAGTAAAATCCTTTAGAGGCTGAACAACTAGAATTTTTTGATTATTTGCTCTATGTAATGCAAATTCACCTTCTTTTCCTACGCTCACATACTCGACCGGTTCATCGAAAACCAAGGTCGTAGGATGTGAGATTGTTAAAAACAAATAAATTAGACTGCGGGCCATTATATAAAAATCCACTTTGTCCTCCTAGTTATCGACCGTTGCATAAAGCTCATTTTCATGAATCTTTGCAATTTTATAAAAAAAGGGAAAATCTGATTCAGCATTTAGTGATAAATCAAATGATCTTTGACCTTCTTTGGTATGAATTAAAACTTTGCAAGAACTTTCTCCTGAATAGATGGATGTAACTTTATCCTCACTCTCAAAGAACATGGCCTTGTAGTTATCTTCTATAACCTGTGAATAGAGGCCTTCTTCGATTAAGTGCTTTGACAATTTTTTTTGAATCATTTGATTCATTGCCATTGCACAAAAATCCCGTTTTGAAGCTTCTTCTGTTAATCCTTCTACTGGAGAGAGAAATAAATTCTTTACTTGATAATGAATTGCAATTGCAGAGTTAATAATAACAACGGCAGTAATCACTTTTAAAAATATGAGAATTTTGTCCTCAAATTGCTTTTCTTTAAACATGTCTGAGATCACGATTTCCTCCTATTGGTTTTTGTTTAAAATTTTCGTTCCTAGAAAAATTTGACATGGATCGTTTTTGCTCAAATTGACTTTTCTTACCAATGGGCACACGTTTTAAAGTGATATTCTTACCATTCAACATATCTTTTACGTTGGTAGTAGGTACAATCCCATGAGGTCGTCTTGTCTCTAAAAAACTTTTTGATAATTTTGGGCGATTGATGATTTCATCTCTTGATCGAAGATAACTTCCAGCTTCTTTTTTATAGTCGGTTAGTGGTACTTTTACAGAAGATAGTTCTGGTCTTAATGAATTTAAAGTTTTTGCTTCCTTTGCTCTGGCCACATTTGCTAGTGAGTTTTCTTTACGATTGATCACTGAATCAGTTGCTAAAACCATTTTTTCTTTCAAGTTTGTATTCTTAGAAGCGTCTTTTAAATCACTAATTCCATGCTTTATTTTTTCCATTGGAGTATTTGCCGCAATCGCTTGAATAGATTTTCCAATCCCTTTGTCACTTGCAATTCTTTGAGCATTATTAGAGATGGAGCCTTTAAATTTATTCAGAATTGGCTTAGATGTAGAATTATGAATCATACCTCCAACTGCTTTAGATTTTGCTCCAACAAATTTAGAAGCAAACGATGCTCCACCTATGAGCGTTGCCATTCCTGCCATTTGTCCTAGTGAGTCTGCTACATGAGAAACGCCACTTTCACTCATAACCTTTGTTGTTATCATGGGAGATAAGAGCAAAATAATTGTCATAATTAAAAGTTGAATTAATGACTCAAGGTTTTGAACTATTCCACCAGAATAGGTTTTGAAGAAAGCGTCGCTATCGCCAATTAAGCAAAGTATAATCGCCACAACAAACGGCATGATAATACACCAGAGGCTTGATCTAACTGCACCAATTAGACTTCTGGAAGTAATGGGAAGAATACTAAGCACTGCACATAGGCCAACCATGGCAATCGTAAGATGATAAGTTAAACTATAGAGCTGAGTTAAGAGAAAAAAAGCAATATAGCTAAATAGAAAAATGATCATTACGATTGGATCATCGACTAACATTTTCACAATGCTTGTCAGCTTTTGCCAAACACCTTTTTTGGTGGTTTCTAAGCTGTCACCCTTTGCCGTTTGGTAAGCCGTTAAAAATTTATTTTGCGGTGAATACCTTTTAATTAGTTCACTACTTACTTTTAAACTTGTATCTACTGCTTCAATATGGATGGGAACCAAGAGTCTTATTGCTAAAAATGCAATAACAGCTCTCTTGGCGACACTTTTAAAATCAAAATTTGTAAAAAATTCTGAAATAATACCAATGTAAAATGCAGGCAAAATAAATAGCAA
This sequence comes from Bacteriovoracaceae bacterium, assembly GCA_036171615.1. Classification (GTDB taxonomy): domain Bacteria; phylum Bdellovibrionota; class Bacteriovoracia; order Bacteriovoracales; family Bacteriovoracaceae; genus Bacteriovorax. The sequence goes on along the minus strand of JAVHRK010000064.1, from coordinate 357 downwards.
TGCAGATTTGTTTAGGTATTCACATAACCCCAAAACTTTTGGATTTGAAATGAGCAATAAATCTTTTAACATTGATGTTGTCATTGGTTACTCTTGTTCATTCGCATTTTTGCGATTTTGTAATAGCTTTCTTTTTCATCTTTTTTGATTGCCTCGTCTTTCTTTTCACGATTTAAAAGTTTGTTCTGTTCCGTGATTTTTTCAGCAATAACATTTGAAATTTGATTTTCTTCGACTTGGGCCTTGTAAGTAAGAGACGTATTTTGCGCAGTCATTTTTTGAGCTTCTGTCGTGGAACTAATATTTCCAGCTCGGCTCACTTGCTGATTGGCAAAACCAATCTCTACATTTCCCTTT
>JAVHRK010000063.1:0-52133 GCA_036171615.1 Bacteriovoracaceae bacterium | reverse complement strand
CTAAAATTTATCCTAAAGCCACGGCTGAAGAATTAGGAGTTAAAACTGATTACAGCTCTGAGGTAAATAATTACTACATGAATAATTCACCGCTGGAAAATGAGTCAGATTTTTCGGAATGGAATCCTGATGACCCAGATGCAGAAGTAGAGGAGTTTCCTTATGAAAAAAAATAAGTGTGCGATTTACTGTCGCTGCTCAACTGTAAATCAAAATTTAGATATTCAAAGAAACGATCTCACAAGATACGCTCAAATGCGCGAGCTGGATGTCGTAGAAATATTTGAAGACTTTGGCGTTAGCGGAATGAAAGATAAACGCCCATCGCTAGATAGGATGCTAACAATGGCACGTCAAAGAAAATTTAATTACATATTGATTTGGAGGTTGGATCGTTTAGGAAGAAATACTTCACACTTACTTAATCTCATAGACGAATTTCAAGACCTTCAGATTTCACTCGTATCACAACAGGAAGGCTTTGACCTATCAACTTACCTAGGTCGTGTTATTGCAACGATCTTAGCTGCTTTAAGTAATTTTGAGGCAGAGTTGACGAGAGAACGCGTTATTGTTGGAATAAACAATGCGAGAAAGCGTGGCAAGGTTCTGGGGCGGCCTAAAAAATACGTTGATACTGAAGGAATATTAAAAATGAGAAATGCAGGATGTTCATTTGCAGTAATTGGAAAAAAATATAATCTTAGTAACGGCTTCCTTCATACTTTATTTAAAAATGAACTCAATCACACTACAGGGTCTTTAAAAAAAATTTGAATATCACCAAGTCACTGAGTGTTCTTTGCAATGCTGACCTATCTTTATAAAATAATCATTTGTAATTCCATGGTAATTAGGGTGATTACAAATATAGAAATTAGTGCCAGCATTTTGAGAAAAAAGAAAGTTTTCTATTTTGCTTTGCCCTCCAATTTCCTGATATTCTGTCTCGTTAATGCTTAACCATTGAGCTACATAGTCGGCAGTCTTGCCCATGAAAAAAATATTTTTTGGTTTGTGTTGTTCAATTAAGGATTTAAGATTTTGGACTCTGTTTTTCAAAACAAAAGCCAAATATTTCTCTTTTGATGCAAGTATTTCATATTCAATATTTGAGTAACCCCAGTTTTTTAGATTTTTACAAGGTAAAGCTCCTAGCTCTAGCAGCGCATGGTTTGAATTTAATCTTCCCAAATATTCTCTCTGGTAATTTCTAGTATTTTCTTCTGTAGAATCTTTTCCGTCCATGGTCAGTAATATTTTTATGATCTTGGCCCAGTAAGGTTGAAGTTTTGGTGTTTCTCTAAAGTGAGAATCAATTCCTAGCTTTTCATGAAATTCTTTAAGGCAAACGGTTGTCGTTCTGTATGAACTCCAAATTGAAACTCGCTTCAGAAGATCATCGACGGTTCCTTCTCCGCCTTCCTCTAAGCCAATAAACCATGATGACGAATTTAAATTACCGTATCCGTAAAAATGCTCAATATATTGTTTAAGGTTATCCAAAATTAATTCCAAAAAAGTGCGATCGGTGAATTTACAAATCTTATGAGCGCATTTCAAGAATTACAAGATTAGAATCCTTGTTCAAATAAACCATTTGATTCAAGGCCCAAAATCTACCTTATTTTAATTCATTACGAAGCGCAGCAAGTAAGTCAAAAATTATCAATATATTGAAGACCAGCTTACTTTAAATGAGTGCCATAAAATCGGGTGGAAATGCCTGTCGAGGTAGATAGCCTGATAAAAGTTAAACTTTGTTTAAGTTTTAACATTTTTCTTCAGGAAACTTTATTAGCATTTTTTGAGTGCCATAAAATTGCTGATTAAATGCCTGCGGAGGTAGATAGCCTGATAAAACTTAAACTTTCTTTAAGAATGTAGTTTTTTTAAAATTTAACAAAATTAAACTTGCCTTAAAATGTATGTTTGCAGAAAGGTAGGGAAATAGGCTGTTAATTTCCGCTTTAGAAGGGTAGTTGATATTTTTTTGTATTTAACTTTATTAACCTTCACGTTCAAAAAGTAAGTTTGTTAGCCTGTAAGTAAGATTTTAGATTTCAAGTAAGTACGATAATTCCGAAAAAATTTGACCTGAAGAGCAGAGCAAATACTATCTCCAATAAAAAGGGGGATACGTGTCAATTGAATTAAGTGGAGAGTTGTTTCACGAGACTATTTCAGAAAATAGAGGCAAGAAGTTGCCGACCAGAATAATAGCCGACTCATTGGCTCAGATTCTCGCTGAGCCTGAAGAAGACCATCGTTGGATTGTTGATGGAATGCTTATCTCGGGAGGCTGTTCGCTTTTGGGTTCCAAGCCCAAAACAGGAAAGACAACTCTAACTCGTGACCTCGCTCTTTGTGTAGCCACCGGAAAAGAATTTTTAGGGCTAGCGACAGTTCAAGGCCCTGTCCTCATTTTAAGTTTTGAAGAAAAGCGACATGAAATACGAAGACATTTTCTAAACATGGGGTGCACTGGCAGTGAACCGATTTTTCTGGTTACTTCTCCGATGGGCCGAAATTCAAATGAAATTATTGAAAAGCTAGTTCAAGAAATAAAACCGTGCCTCGTTATCGTTGATACTCTTGTACATGTTTTAGGAAGGACGTCAGATCTGAATGACTACCTTGATGTAACACGTGGGATAGAGCCATTGCTTCGCCTTGCTAGAGAGAATGATCTGCACTTGATGCTGGTTCATCATTTGGGCAAGCAAGAAAGAACGGGAGGTGATGGTATTTTAGGCTCCACCGCAATTTTTGGAATGATGGATACGGTTTTTCTAATTGATCGTAATAATGGCCATAGAACAATTAGATCAATTGCTCGGTATGGTAACGACCTACCGTTGTCAGTTATTCAAATGGATGCTGAAACAAAAAAATTATCACTCGCCGGAAGTGTTGAAGAGGTAAGAGAAATTGATGTCGCTTATGAGTACCAAAAAGTATTAAGCATTTCACAGGAAACATTAACAGAGACCCAGTTGGATAGTCTGGTTTGTGGAAGAACTGCTATTAAAAGGAAAGCCCTAAGACTTGCGGTTGAAAAGGGAATAATCACTCGGGCTGGAACTGGTTCTAAGTCCAGCCCATACATGTATTCTTGTGCCCACATTAAATAGGAACACAAAAATCATCTGAATTTTCATATCCCTTTTGGATTAAGAAATTGTTGGCACATCCGATAAGCAGATTATTGAGGTATGGTTTTTGAAAAATAAAAAAAGTGTTAGCATTCGTGATTCTGGCCTGGCGATGCTCTTAGGATTCATTGATGAGAGTGATAATCTTGGTACGTTGGTAAAAGAAGATTTGATCAGAAAGATAAGGCGAGAGTTACAAGAGAATTGTAAGGAAAAAGAAAATAAGAAAGAACTCAGAAATGAACCGATTGAAAAAATTATTGATGAAATTGACAGCGTAGAAAAAAGAGTGTTGGAAAGTGAAAATCATTATACAAAAGTAAATGCCAACGTAAATTATTTTATGCCATTATATTGCCGTCAACGTCCAGTATTAACCCTTCTGACTTGGTCTGCATTGGATAGCTGTCTTAGTTCTGAATTGAAAGAAGCATATAAACAAGTAAAAGAGATTGAAGATTTGGAGCAGGATAGTCGTAGCTTTCACCAAAAAATAAAAAATTTTATGTCTTATACAAGCGATTCGCTCGGATCGAATGATATGGTATTTCGAGGGGCTCATCGTCCGTTTGCTTTAGAAGCTGCGCATTCATTTTTTGAAGACACGTTTTCAGAAAACTTAAGACTCGCTGTAAATTTAAAAAATAAAAAATGGGATAATCAAATCTTATATGACACATATGTTTCATCGAAGAGACCTGGACGAGTTTATTATCAAAATTGCATTGATCTTTTGTATCAGATATTACAGCAGGTTAATAACGGATCAAAAAAATTAGCAAAGCAAGATTTAATTAATCTTTATGATCATCTTGATCACCCATTAATTTTAAATGAAATACGAAAAACAAGAATAAAAGACAATGTCGAAAAGGTGCATTTGAATGATCCCGCTATTGAATACGTTAAAATCAGAGGGTTGTTAGCATATCTAAAACTTATTAGAAAATCGTAAAGGGACTTATTGCAAGTAAAATGAATAATTGTCTCCCATTGGGAATCGTTAATAGAAAATTCAATAACTGTCTCCTATCCAATTAAAATTGAGATGATCTAAAAAGCTCCATAGACTTATGGAGGAATTATGAAATCTCAAAAACAATTAAATTCAGCGACAAAAAAGACGGACTATTTTAAAGAAGCGAGAGCTACGGCCATTAAATTACAGAACCAGCATAAACAAAGACGATGCGGGAAATGGAGACCTTGCAAACGAATGGAATGTGTCGGATGCGTTGAAAGAAGGTTGGACTATTTTCTTAGAGCCACTACATTCTTAATTAATAAACATGGTATCGACTGCCATTGTACAATTTCATTACCGTTAAGTGAAAACGATGATGTTTGGCTTCGCCTTCAATCACTATCAGCGATTCTCACCGAGAAACTAACTGGAAGGATTGGGCCTTTCGTCCGAATACTAGCACTAGGCAAGGAAAAAGGGACTCCACACGTTCATTACTTGATTCAAGAAAAATATTTTAAGGCTTTTGAATCGGTAGCAAAAAAATCATCGCCCAAAAAAACTAGAATATCTCAAAAGGAAATTTATGGTATTCATGGACTGTTAGAATATTTATTTATCTCAAATTTCCTACCGACAGATACTCATCCAGATAAAATTAAGGGCATCAGATTAATTAGTGGCTCCAGAGGTATTACGTATGGTTATCCTCGGAAAAAACATTGGAAACATTTGGAGTTAATGACTTTAAAAAATACTTTTGTAGATAATTCAGGTCGTGATCTATGAAAAATAAATTTGACCTGTCATCGTCTCCAATTAATATCACCCAAACTCAAAAATCATGTTCTCTTTGTAAAAAACATAAAAAGACAGAAGATTTTTATACAAAAGGATCGAGATACTCGAGTCGATGCAAGCAATGTGATTTGAAAAAGAAAAAAGAAAAAAAATATCTAATAAAGAAGCGCAATAAGACATGCACAACGAGACGAAATTTAGATCTGGAAAGTGCATTCGTAGTGCTAAGCGGATGCCCTGGCAACTTGAGACAAATTAATAGTGCAATAAATGATTTCTGTAAATGGACAATAAAATATGGAGAAGAAAATGGAAAATGAACAAAGCAAAAATCAACTTAATGGTGTTTCATACACTAGAATTTCGACATTAGGACAAGTGAATGACGAAAGGGGAATCAGGAGAGAAGATGCGTCACCTGAGGCACACAAAGCAAGATGCACTCAGCACATGGCATATAAGAGTAATAGTAATCTTAACGGAGTAAAATACAATATTACCGAACACATCGTTGATGAAGGGTTTTCAGGTAAGGATACGAACCGGCCAGGCTTTCAAAAATTATGGAGGCTGATCGCGGAAGAAAAAATTAAATTTGTTGTAACTCCTGAGCTATCGAGATTTAGCAGATCAGTGATGGATTTTTTAGATTTTATGGCTCATTGTGAGAAAAATTCAGTTCTTGTTAATGTCATCGGCCAGGACATTGATACAAGCACAGCGACAGGGAAAATGGTAGTTACGATTTTAATGGCAGTTGCACAAGCTGAGAGAGAAATTACAGCAATGAGAGTCCGTGAAAATGTGCTAGCTCGGTTAATAAAAAATGGAAAAATTAATGGCTCCGCAGCTATTCTAGGAATCAAACGCGATATAAATCGTAAAGGCCATTTTGTGATAGACCCTGCTGGTGTTTCTATACTAAGGAAAGTCTTAAACACATATTTGGAAGAGCCAAGTAAAAAAATTACTTTAAAAAAACTTAAGTCGGACGGAGTTACAAATCCAGATGGATCAGAAATAACTTCTTCACAAATTGATACAATTATTAGAAATACAAAATATAGATACCGAGGATTATGGGAAGCTAATTGTGCCAATAAAGACGCTGATCAAGACTATTTATCCGAATTTCAAAAATACCAACTTGTAAAACTTGATCATGGCCCTGTTTTAGAATTAGAACTTTTAAATGCGGTTGTACAAAAGTTGGAAACAACTAAAACAGAAAATAAAAAATCTGGAACTAATGATTACGTTTATCTTTTATCGGGGTGTTTATTTTCTCAGGATGGAACTAAGTTTGCGGGTGAAGGTGCAAAGGGAGGACTTCACCGTTATTATTACAACCGATCAAATGGTGCTCGTATTCGTTGTGATGATTTCGACGCTTTCATCTTGGAAACAATTAAAAAACAATTTTTTGAAGATGATAAATTTATGACAATGGTTCGTAGTGCAATAAGAGCAAGGCAGTCAATGTTACCTGCAGTTGAGAATGAACTTAAGCAATTATATACCGAGTTGAGTGAGATAAATAAATACGAAAAGAATTTAAGAGATAGGTTGAAGCAATCTGTTCTTGGTGGATCAGATAAATTTGATGAATTGCTAATGGATGAAGTTACGAAAAATAAAACCAAACAAGAGTTAACTCAATCAGCATTGGAAAAACTTAAAAAATCAGTAGAAGAACTTAGGGTGAATACAGGGCTAGAAGATCTACAGGCTCAAGTTAAAAAAGTCATAATTAGTGGTTTTGGTGGCATGACGATGACACAACGTCGGTCTGTGGTTGAAAGAATTATAAAACGAATAGTTATCTCTGATGGAAATAGGTTGGAAATTGAGTTTTATACAGAAGGAAGAAGCTACCGGGTGCCTTTGAAAGCACCCTCTGTCACAAGGGAGGAAGAAAGTTCAGAATCTCAAGTAAATGGCGGGAGCGACGAGACTCGAACTCGTGGCCTTCTGCGTGACAGGCAGACGTTATAACCAACTTAACTACGCCCCCATTTAACTTGAGCGATAACTATAAGAATTAGGAGCATCATCGTCAAGAAAAAAGATAGAAATTTTCTTTAAAAAGTTTATTCTATATGAATGAACTTCTTAAATACTCTTTGGAATTACTTAAATCTGACTTCTCCGTATCTGCTTGCTGGAATTATACTTTCGGGAGTTATTCACGTTTTAGTTCCGGCCGAATGGATTCTTAAGCATTTGGGGCGTAAAAATATAACTTCTGTTTTCAAGGCGTCGGCGGTTGGGATACCTTTGCCCTTGTGTTCCTGCTCTGTGATTCCAACTGCAGTTACCCTTTCCAAAATGGGGGCATCAAATGCTGCTACATCGGCTTTTCTTATTTCCACTCCTGAGACTGGGGTTGATTCAATATTAATTACATATGCAATGTTGGATCTACCAATGACTATTATCCGTCCAGTAGCAGCTTTTTTTACTGCGACCTTTGCAGGTCTTTTACATCTATTTTTTAATCAAGAAACTAAAAGTCCTCCAAAGTTTAGCAAGCTGGTAGTAGATGATTGCGATTGCCAGCATGATCATGAACATGGTCACAAAATATCGAATTCAAAAATATCACAATTTTATCATTTTGTTTTTCATGATTTGATTGATGATCTTGCAAAGTGGGTTTTGTTAGGAATTTTAATAGGTGCAGTTATTGATTTTTTTGCTCCTGTAAATATTTTTGCGCAAATGAATGGTCTGGCCGGTAAAGTATTAATGATTGTAGTTGGAATTCCTCTTTATATTTGTGCTTCATCTGCTACTCCAATTGCAGCAAGCTTAATCATGAAAGGTATGAGTCCTGGTACGGCCATTATTTTTCTGTTAACTGGTCCTGCTACTAATATCTCCACATTGCTTGTGATGCAAAAATACATAGGTAAAAAAGGTGTTATTTTAAATACAATAGCTATTGCCATTTCTGCTTTGTGTATTTCTTTTTTAGTCGACTTTCTTTATCAATTTTATTCATGGCCTCTGAATTACAAAATTTTAAACACACATAATGATAATTATTTTTCTATTTGGAATCATTTAGTTTCAATCCTCCTGCTACTTTTACTTTTAAAAGGGTTGTATGCAAATTTTAAAGAAGGGAGACAGCATTGAATATTTTTATAACAGGCGGTACGACTGGTATCGGTTTTGCGCTTGCAACTTTATACCTTGAAGAGGGACATCGTGTCGGTGTATGCGGAAGAGATTTAAATAAATTTCCAGAAGAATTGAAAAATCACTTTAAATATAAAAATCTTTTTTGTTATCAAGTTGATGTGACAAACAGAGAAGAATTGCATCGAGTGGTCAAGGAATTTGCTAATGGAGATCTAGATTTAATTATTGCAAATGCAGGAAGATCCGTTGGTGCTAAATCTCAAATACCAAACGTCAGTGTTTCAAGCCACGTGATAGACGTAAATGTAAAAGGTGTTCTAAATACTTTTGATGTTGGACTAGAGTTAATGATGCCCAAGAAGAAAGGACATTTAGTTGCTACAGCTTCTGTCGCTGGTTTTGTTGGGCTTCCGGGCGCTGCTTCTTATAGTGCGTCCAAAGCAGCAGTTTTAAAAATATGTGAATCTTATGCAATTGACTTTAAACCACTTGGTATTTCGGTTACTGCGATTGCTCCTGGGTTTATTGATACTCCCTTAACTAAGCAAAATTCACATTCCATGCCTTTTATGATGACTGCTGAAAAGGCCGCAAGATTAATAAAACGTGCGATAGAAAAAAAGAAAGTACTATTTATATTTCCAATGCCAATGAGAATAGTAATTACACTTTTGGACAAAATGCCTCGATTTCTTTATCGTTATATTATGAGTATTAAAATGTTTAATTATAGCCAGAAATAGGAAGGTTTTATGAAAAAAATATTATTTTGTCTTCTCCTGATAATGCTTTCTGCAACTTGTTTTTCACAAGCTCCATTGAAAAAAAATAAAAAAATAAAACCAACGGTTCAGGCCATTGTTGTCAAGCCATGTGAGTCTAAAGAAGATATTTTAAAAAAGTTAGAAGAAAAGAAAAAAGAACAGGAAACACCTAAGGCATTTTCACTTCAAGGTGGAGATACAGGCTGTAAAATAAATTAAACATTTATTCAGGAGTTACTTCATGAAAGTTTTTATATTCTTCGAGATACATTAATTTAGATAAATCCTTCATCCGCTCTACATAGAGTACACCAAATAAGTGATCAAGTTCATGTTGAAATACAGTCGCTAAAAATCCTTCAGCTGTTATTGTTTGAACATCACCCGTCTCATCAAAATAGTCTACACGGATTTTTCTTGCTCTTTCGACATATCCTTTTAATCCTGGGACTGAGAGGCACCCTTCCCAATATCCTTGTAGCTCTGTATCCAGTATAGTTATAGTTGGATTGATAATCGTTAATAAGGGTGTTTGAGAAAGTATTCCGTAGCGTTCACTATCGGCCAGAAGTTCAATTAAGGCAATTTGCTTTGAAATATTTACTTGAGGAGCTGCAATCCCAATACCTTTTTCAATTTTCATCGTCTCATAGAGATCTTGTAGTAAATTTTTTAATTCAAGAGAATTAAATTCTTCCTGAGTAATTAGATCAGCTACTTTTTTTAATGTTGGATGACCCATTTTTATAATTGTTTTGATAGTCATAATTTCCTCGCAATACAGTTATTATAGAGTAAAATTTTCCAGATGAAAAAAGAGAATAACTATATAACGCCTAAAGGACTAAAAAAACTTTCGGAAGAGTTATTTTCCCTTTCAAATATCGAACGACCTGAATTACTTAAAACAATTGCTTGGGCCGCAGCTCTTGGTGATAGGTCTGAAAATGCTGATTATATCTATGGCAAGAAAAGACTTAGAGAAATAGATCGACGGGTTAGATTTTTGAACCAAAGAATTAATAGTGCTGTTGAAATTGATCCTGTTAAGCAAAGTACTAATCGGGTACAATTTGGAGCAACCATTCTTTTAGAAGATCACGAAGGTCATGAGAAAAAAATTATTATTGTTGGAGTAGATGAAATTAATACTGACAAAGGCCATATTAGTTGGAGATCACCTCTTGGTTCTAGTTTACTTGGAAAAGAAGAAGGTGATTCAGTAGAAGTACGTACTCCTAGAGGCATTATTTCTTATGATATACTTGAAGTTGCGTATAGTGAGGTTGAATGAAAATTGTATGTGAAATTTCTTTAGGTGAATTAGTTGATAAAATTTCTATTTTAAAAATTAAACAGCTTAATATTAAAGATCCTGAAAAACTAATTCATGTAAAAAAAGAAGTAGATATTTTAATGAAGCAATTAAGTACATTTAACCTTCAAGGGATTGAAAGACATCTTGAGAAAATGATTGAAGTGAATTCACAATTGTGGAAAATTGAAGATGATATTAGAGATAAAGAACGGGCCCAAGAATTTGATAATAAGTTTATTGAGTTGGCCCGAGCAGTTTATGTAACAAACGATGAAAGATTTAAGAAAAAAAATTGTATTAACGAAGAATATCAATCACAAATATTTGAAGTAAAGTCGTATCAAAAATATTAGAAGGGGATTATGGGAAGAAAATTAACACGCGAAGAAAAGTATCAATTGTACGAATCATCTGTGCAAAATCCAGAAGCAGATATTGTTTTTATTAATCGAGAATACAAAAAAATCTATGGTAAAAAGCCACTCGTTTTACGTGAAGATTTTTGCGGAACAGGGGCCATGGCCTGTGACTGGGTTAAGCAAAGTAAAATTCACAAAGCACATGGAATAGACCTAGATGTAGAACCTATTTCTTACGGAGTAGATAATCACTATTTAACGATGACAGAAGATGAGCAATCGCGCATGGAATATATTAAAGGTAACGTGCTTTCAACTTATTCATTTAAAGCAGATGTTATAGTGGCCTTTAATTTTTCTTATTTTCTTTTTAAAGAACGAGCGATGTTAGTGCAATATTTTTCTCAAGTTCGAAAGTCCCTGAAGAAAGAAGGTATGTTTTTGATCGATTTATTTGGAGGGACTGAAACGAGAAAATCTCTTGAAGAATCAAGCCGTAGAAAAAATCATACCTATTACTGGGAATGTGAGACTTATAATCCACTCACGGCAGATGCCTTGTACCATATTCACTTTAAAACCCATGCAGATGGAGTTAAGCATAATAAGGTATTTTCGTATGATTGGCGTATGTGGGATGCACGTGAGCTACAAGATGTAATGTTAGATGCAGGATTTAAGAAAATAAATATTTATTGGGAAGGTGTTGATAAAAAAGGATTAGGGAATGGCGAATTCTTTAAGACAAATAAAGCTGAAAATTGTGAGTCTTGGATAACTTATATTAGCGCACTTCCTTAGTTAATAATTTTAGATAATTCCAGTAGTTCAAATTGGAAATTAGGAAATTCTTTTTTTAATATTTCAATTTGGCTACTTGTTTCAGGCACGACTTGTACGAATAAAATTTTGTTTCTGTTTTCAATGTCATTCTTAGGGATAAAAATTGGAAATGATACTTTCTCTATAAAATAATAAAGGAAGAAGTTTTGACCATAGCTTTTTGTGAAAAAAGATAATTGTTTAAGTTTTTGTTCTTCAGAATATTCCTTGAGAGTTCGAGAGATGATGCCATCAAAAATATAATTAAGTTCTAAAAAACCAGGTGTATAAATCTCTAATGGATTTTGACCAAGCCATATGACACCATGAAAATCAGCAGTTAAACGGTCTAGAATTTGTGGACAATTACTTAACATTTTCTTTTGCAATTTTATCTAAAATACTATTGATAAAACCCTGTGATTCATTAGGACAATATTTTTTTGCAATATTTACATACTCATTTATAAATACGCTATGTGATGTTAGAGAATCATTTAAAATTTCATAAACACCCAAGAGTAATACTGCTAAATTCATTTTATCCACTTTTTCAAAATTACTATTTGATAAGTGCGGAATGATTTTTGTAATATTTTCTTTTTCTTGTGACAAAGATCCTACGATTAAGTCATGAGCAAATTTTTTTGAAGATGCATCAATTTTATTATCCGGATGTTCAGAATCAAGCTCATGATACGAATGATCAAATAATCTAAAAGCGTCATCACGTTTTTCATTGTTTTTTAATAATTGTTCTTTTTCTTCAAGAAATTCAGGCATTAAATGTTTATAGACAAATTTAAATGCGTATTCTCTAGCTAGGGATCTTTTATTCACTATTTTATATCCTATTTATAAACGGGGTAAGTTTTGCAAAGAGCAAGAACTTCTGATTTTATTTTAGCTAATTCAATTTCATTGGTGCTATTTTTCATTGCTTGAAAAATCCACTGTGCCAATATTTTCATATGTTCAGTTTTTAGGCCTCTGGTTGTAATTGCCGGAGTTCCAATTCTTACACCACTGGTGATAAATGGAGCGCGTTTATCTCCAGGAATCATGTTCTTATTACATGTAATGCCTGCCGCTTCAAGTGCCTTTTCTGCTTCTTTTCCAGACAATCCTACTGAGTCAGTTTTTAGAAGCAATAGATGATTATCTGTTCCACCTGAAACAAGTGCAATCCCTAGCGCCGTAAGGTGGGTTGCAAGCGCTTGTGCGTTTGCTATAACTTGTTTTTGATAAACAATAAACTCAGGAAGAAGTGCTTCGTGGAAAGAAACTGCTTTTGCTGCAATTACATGTTCAAGTGGGCCACCTTGAATACCTGGAAAAATATTTGAATTTATTTTTTTAAATAACTCTTCTGAATTTGTCAGAATTATTCCACCCCTTGGACCTCTTAACGTTTTGTGAGTTGTAGAAGTGACAACGTGAGCGTAAGGAATTGGAGAGACATGAATACCTGCAGCGACAAGTCCTGCGATATGGGCCATATCAACCATCAACAGAGCGCCAACTTCATCTGCAATTTCACGAAATTTTTTAAAATCAAGTTCTCGCGGATAGGCAGAAGCACCTGCTACGATTAATTTTGGTTTTTCTTTGATGGCAATTTCACGAACCATTTCATAATCAATTCGTTCTGTTTGTGGATTTAAGCCATAGCTTACAAATTGAAAAAGTTTACCTGAAAAATTAACATGAGATCCGTGAGTAAGATGTCCACCCTCTGCTAAATTCATTCCTAAAACTTTATCACCAACATTTAATAAGGAAAAATAGGCGCCCATATTAGCTTGTGATCCGGAATGCGCTTGAACGTTTGCAAACTTTACTTGAAATAATTTTGTTACTCGTTCAATTGCTAAATCTTCTGCAAGGTCAACAAATTCACACCCGCCATAATAACGTTTATGTGGCAATCCCTCGGCATATTTATTTGTTAGGATTGATCCTTGGGCCTGCATAACAGCAGGACTTGCATAATTTTCAGAAGCAATTAATTCTAAACCATTTTCCTGACGAGCTTGTTCTTTTTGAATAATATCAAAAATCGCTGGATCAAGTTTTTCTAGTGAAGAAGAATTGTAATGAAACATATTAAACCTTTTTTAATAATGTCGAAGCGTTTGTACCACCAAAACCAAAAGAGTTGTTTAGAGCATATTTTATATCTGCTTTAATTGCTTTATTTGGAACATAGTTTAAATCACAAAATGGATCTTGATTTTCAAGATTAATTGTTGGAGGAATGATTCCAGTATGAAGTGCCATTGCACAGAATATCGTTTCAATTCCACCGGCAGCACCTAAAAGATGCCCTGTCATAGACTTAGTCGAAGAAACAAATAAATTTTTTGAATGGTCACCAAATGTTTTTTTAATGGCCTTCGTTTCTCCAATATCACCTAGAGGAGTAGAAGTACCATGTGCATTAACATAACCAACATCTGTTAATTTAACACCTGCATTTTCAACGGCCATACTCATACATCTAAATGCGCCTTCACCTTCGGGATGTGGAGCTGTAATATGATGAGCATCTGAAGTTGCACCATGGCCAACAATTTCAGCATAAATGGTAGCTCCACGAGCAACGGCCTTATCATAATTTTCTAAAACTAGTACACCAGCACCTTCACCCATTACAAAACCATCTCGATCAGTATCAAATGGCCTTGAGGCGCGAGCAGGTTCTTCATTTCTTCGCGAGAGTGCTTTCATATTAATAAATCCAGACATCCCCAGAGCGCACACAACGGCTTCTGAACCACCTGTAACCATAACGTCTTGTCTGCCATTCATAATTTCATAAGATGCAGCAGTGATAGCGTGAGCAGCTGATGCACAGGCAGATGAAATAGAATAATTGAGTCCTTGTAAACCGAATCTAATTGAAACAAATCCAGCAGTCATATTTGGGATAATGGCAGGAATAAAAAAAGGCGAAATTCTTTTAGGACCTTTTTCAAACATTATTTTTGCAGTATTTTCAATTTCTGGTAAGCCGCCAACTCCAACACCCAAAATGCATCCCATACGGTGTGCTTGATAGGTGGTATTTGTATTATTATCTGTTAATAATCCAGCGTGAGATAAAGCTTCGTGACTTGCGTGCATGGCAAAGTGAATAAACTTATCATAGCGAGAAGCATCTTTTGCATCCATTACATTTTCAGCAATTGTAAAATTCTTTACTTCGCCAGCAATTTTAGTGGCCAGTAATTCTGTATTAATATTTTCAATTAATGTTATGCCTGATTTGCCTTCGATAGCATTAGTCCAAACTTCATTGAGTGAATGGCCTAATCCATTGATCATGCCCATGCCAGTAATGGCTACACGAATACTCATGGTCAACCTCCTGAAAAAATAAAGGCCCCTTTCGGGGCCTTTCGAATTTTATTTTAAGCTTGTTTTTTTTCTAGGTATACGACGATATCCTTAACGGTTTTTAATCCTTCAGCATCTTCTTCTGGAATTTCAACTCCAAACTCATCTTCCATTTTCATCATTAATTCAACTATATCTAGAGAATCTAGATTTAGATCGTCAACGAAGCTAGTTTCTAAAGTAACTTTTGAGATATCAATTTTTGTAGAATCACTGATAAGTTTAATAACCTTGTCTTTCATTTGCATCTCCTGAAATGTTCAAAAATATAAGTATAGTTTTATTAGATATAGAGTCCACCGTCAATTTTTATTGTTTCACCTGTAATATATGAAGAAGCCTGACTTAAGAGGAAGCAAACAACATTGGCAACTTCGTCCCCCTCTCCAAAACGCTTTAAGGGGATTGAATTCAAGTATGCTTCCTTGGCCTTTTCCTCGAGCGAGCCTGTCATTTCTGTCGAAATAAACCCCGGACATATTGCATTGCATCTAATATTTCGAGAGGCCAGTTCTTTAGCATAAGATTTTGTAAATCCAATCATGCCGGCTTTTGAAGCTGAATAAGCAATTTGAGAAGCATTACCCATCAGTCCCACCACAGAGCTTACATTCACTACAGAAACTTGTTCGGCCTTTAAAAAACTTCTGGATAAAATTTGAGTCAACATGATTGCAGATTTTAAGTTTGTGCTCAGAGTTTGATCGAGATCTTCCTCTTTTAATCGTAGGACAATTTGATCTTTAGAAATACCAGCATTGTTAACTAATCCAGTAATAGATCCGTGCTCTGTGACGAAGTTTTCAACCGCCTCTTTCATTTGAGCAGTATTTGTAACATCAAATAAAAGGGGAGTAACCTCACTGGCTCCAAGTTTTAATAATTCTTCTTTAGCTTCCATCGCCTTTTGAGGCTCACCCCGATAGTTTAAAATAATATGTGCGCCTTGAGAGGCTAATGCTTCAGCAATTTTTTTACCAAGCCCACGAGTTGCGCCGGTTACTAATATTTTTTTATTTTTTAAATCAGAATAATTTGCGATCATTTTAAAAGCTCCTCTAATTCAGCAAAGGCTTCATCTTTATCCAGTGAAATAACCTTGATATCTTTATTTATTTTTCTTACGAGTCCCATTAAAACTCTACCTGGCCCAACTTCTAAGCATAGAGTATTTGCTGGAAGCTGCTCAATACTTTGAGTCCAAAGAACTGGCCCATAAGCTTGTTCGTAAAGATTATTAATAATTGTTTCAGGATTTGTACCCGCTGAATATTCTTTTGCATTTATGTTGGCAATATAAGGCAATTTGTTTTCATTCCATTTAAAAATTTTAAAAGAATCTTTAAGTTTTTCAGCCGCTGGTTTCATAAGCGAAGAATGAAATGGTGCTGATACATTTAGTTCCATCGATCGATGTGCTTCTTTGAAATTTTCTTCAAGCCATTTAACTGCTCTAAGACACGCTTCACTTTCTCCGGAAATAACAATTTGTGAAGGATCATTGAAATTAGCTGGCATGACTTCTGATTCTGGCTTGCTTGAGTTTTTACAAGCCTCTTGAACTATATTGGCCGGAACTTTTAAGATCGCAAACATTTTTCCTTTTCCAACAGGAACTGCCTCTTGCATAAATTTTCCACGAAGATGAACTGCTTTTGTCGCATCCTCAAGTGATAAAACTTCTGCTGCAACAAGAGCTGCATATTCACCAACAGAGTGACCAAGAACTCGATCAATTTTAATATTATATTTTTCTAGTAGTGGTTTTAGTTTTAAATACAGTCCAATTGAGTGTTGTAAAATTGCTGGTTGGGTATTGTGAGTAAGTTTTAAATCATCTTCCGGACCATTAAGCATAAGTGATTTAAGATCGTATCCTAAAACTTCATTACCTTTGTCTAAAATTGCAAGGTCAATATTTTTTCCCATTCCAATATATTGTGATCCTTGACCTGGAAAAAGTAGGGTGACTGATTTCATGTTTTTTTCCTTGTAGTTAGTATCGGAAAAGAGTTGCTCCTGCAGTTAAGCCCGCTCCAAAAGCATCGAATATTACAACATCTCCGCGTTTAATTCTTCCATCTGTAATTGCTTCGTGGAATGCAATTGGAATAGTTGCTGCTGAAGTATTTCCATATCTATCGATATTGACGATCATTTTATTCATATCAACGCCGAGTAATTTAGCCGTTGTTTCTATAATTCTTATATTGGCCTGATGAGGAACAACCCAAGTTACATCGGCCAGAGTAAGTTCAGCATCTGCAATAACTTTAAGTGCATTTTCAGCTAAAGTTCTGGTTGCGACTTTAAACATCTCTTTACCTTTCATTTGCATAAAGTGTGTTTTTTCTTTTAGATGAGTTTCAGTAATAGGAGTAACTGATCCACCAACTGGTTGGTCAAAATATTCTCCACCTGTTCCGTCAGCATTTAAAATTGATGATAGAATTTTTGATGTTGAATTTTCTTCTGCTCGACCTAGAATTGCAACTCCGCAACCATCGCCAAAAAGTATACAAGAGTTTCGGTCACTCCAGTTTACTTCACGTGAAAGCATTTCAGAGCCAATAATCAATGCATTTTTAATCATGCCTGTTTTGATCATGCTTGTTGCGATATTGAGTCCGTAAACAAAACCAGAACAAGCAGCTGCTATATCGAGACAAGCACAGTTATTTGTCATTCCTAGTTTTACTTGCAAAATAGTAGCGGAATTAGGAAGTTTTACATCAGGTGTAACTGATGCAAATAAAATAAGGTCAATATCATTTGGTGTTAAGTTAGCAGCTTTTAGTGCATCTAGTGTTGCATGGTAGGCCATGTCGGTTGGAAATTCGCCGCCTTCTGTTGAGCAAATTCTTCGTTCACGTATTCCAGTTCTTTCAAAAATCCACTGGTCATTTGTCTCGACTATTTTTTCTAAATCAAAATTTGTAACTATCTTTTTTGGCGCATATATCCCAGTGCCCAAGATTTTTGCTTCATAGTTTTTCATAATAACTTCCAATATTGATGATACAAAAGAGGCCCTTATTTTCAAACGAATTTAAGGGCCTCTTTTGTTATATTTAGAACATATTTGAGAATGTAAAATTACTCTGCAGCAGCTTCATCAGTAGGTGCTTTAATTGTAATTAATTGTTTACCTTTGTAAAAACCGCAAGCTGGGCAAACAGTGTGTGGCATAACGTGACCTCCACAGTTTGAACAAGACATTGGATGTTTGCGATAAAGCTTATGGTGTTGACCTGCTCTTCTTAAACCTTTTCTAGATACTGATACTTTTTTCTTAGGAACTGCCATATAACACTCCGCGATAGTTGATTATTTTTTAATAATAGACATGAATCTTTACGTTAAACTAGGCTAACTGGCAAGTTATTTTTAGTATAACTCGATGCAACCTAGAAAAGAATAGTCCCCACACATTCACCTTCACACTTTGGAAACTGATTTACTTCTATGAAAATTTGTTCATGAAAAAATTCTTTTATTTGTAAGGTAGATTTACCATAAAAATAAAGCTCCATTTCTTTTCCATCAGCGAAGACAGTAGTAGATTCTTGGTATTCTGGAATTTTTTCTTTAGTCTCATGGAGAAAAGCGGCCAGTAGTTCAAGTTTCATTTCTTGCTTTAGAGGATGTAAGCATCTAATACATGGTAAATGGAATGATGCATCCAGAGAGGCAGTAAGAATAAAATGTTCGTTTAGGATACGATCTGTTTTGCTGGTAATAGTGCAATGAATATGCATTGATGCGCTGGAAAATGAAAGGTCAGTATCATTTTCTTCTTCCAGTTCAACAAGTAATTCTCTAACCCAGTTTGTGCTTTCATCGAGATCATATTCTTCGATAATATCATTACTAAACTTGTGAATTTGCATTTCAGGTAAAAGAACATTGTTGATTTTCATGGGAAATGATTTATCTCAGAAGCATTTAAAAGTACAATGTAAAAATGAAAATACTTATTTGTGGATTTATGGGAGCGGGAAAAAGTTATTGGCTCGACCAACTGCTGAAAAAGTCTAGTCCAAGTAATTTTACTTTTTTAGACCTTGATCAGGAAATTGCTAAGTCACTTAAGATTACACCTAATAAGCTGGGAGAGTGGATAACTACTTATGGCTGGATAGAATTTAGAAAAATCGAACTTCAGTTGGTTATTCAGATTTTAGGGTTGGAGCAGGATATCGTTTTGAGTCTTGGGGGAGGAACGTTGGATCATAACTTACTCCAACTTCTCAAAAATAAGGAAAACATTAAAATCGTCTTTCTAGATACCTCTTTTGAATTATGCTATGAAAGAATTACAAGTGATGCAAATCGACCGCTAGTTTCTTTAAAATTAGAAGAGCTTAGAAAGATTTTTGATCAACGAAGGCCATTTTATAATCAAGCCAATTTGATTTTAAGTTCGCAGGAGCGAAAATTGATTGAAGGCATTGATGCTTTAGTGCATACTTTATATGGCCCGAAATAATTGGCGAGGTATTTAATGAGTTTATCTGTTGCACTACTTCTGAGTGATATAGCCGAAGTTAAAGAAATTTCAGCAGTTTTTAGAAAATTGGATATTATTCCTCACTATTATGAAGATCTTAATTCATTTTGGAATGGCACTTTGGAAAAAATGCCAGCGCTTTGTATAATAGATGTTAAATGTATGAGTGAGGGGCAGCTTATCCTTCGTAATCATCCACTAATTCAAACGGAAGAAATGCCTGTTCTATTTTATTACACGGAACACACTGAACCACTCTTATTTTCAACATATGATCTTTTTAGTCTTGGAACACTTAAAAAAACTACTTCTTACGAAGGGCCTTTAAAGTCTGTTTTAAAACGAATTAATAAAATGATGTCTATTGAAAGAGAAAATCTTAACAACAAACTTCTTCAGAAGTCCCATTTAGAAAAAATGGAGCAACTTGAACTTAAAACGGAAAATCTACAAAAAGTAGACACTTATCAAAAGATGACTACGGAAATAATATTAGAAATGGAAAATTTAAGGGGAGAAGTAGATTTTTTTGCAGCAATTGAAAAAATCTTTAGTAAAGTCGATGAGATTTTAGAATTTTCTATCCTCGAATTAAGTTTTAATAGTCAAAAATTAATTTCGCCAATTTCACATAGTAAAAAATTTAGAATGATCCCATCTCTTTGGTTAGGGCAAGCATGTCCCAATGGTATTGAGGTTTTTGCTCAAAATATGGCAAGTCAAGTTGCCATGGAATTAATGGGAGGTGAACTTGTTTCACTTTTAGTAAAAGGATCAAAACTTCAACCCGATTTGATAATCTTTATTAAATCGAGAGAAGAAGTCTTTTTTAATTCATTTGACTGGAATTTGTTTGAATCATTTATTAGTGGTTTATTCGCGAGTTACGAATTGAAGATAAAAAAACAATTAACTGAGGACAATAAGTTTACTTCATCTTTTCAAGCGATGAGTTTTCTTGATCAATATGTTTTTGGTAAAACTGCAAACGAGTATGCACTTACTAATAGTAATCAGAATGTCGATTATAGATTAATTAATGTAGATTTATCATCTTTATTGGATATCATTCATAAAAAAGGATCCCAAAGATTTTATTGGAATAAATTTTATCAGGAATTTATTAATAAACTCGAAGTTCAAACCAGAGTTGAGTTTAAATTTTTTTCTTATGGTGTAAATTCTATTAGCTTTCTAATTGATGCAAATAGTTTAGATTATTTTTTTAATGAATTAAAAGATTTTACAAATAAATTTTATTATTGGAAATATTTTGAAAATACAGACGGTGTGTTAGCATTGGAAGTTAAGCCTAAAGTGACAATGGTTCCACTTTCCTCCCTTGCTTTTTTAAAAGCTGTTCGAAGTGAACATACAGCAGTTGAGTTATTAAATAAGGGTGACGCTCAAAAAAAGACTCGCGAGATTATTTGGGGTAGAGAACCTATAAATGAAATTTAGATCTCGGTTAATTGTTAATCTTAATTATCTAAAAGAGAATTTTCAGTCCTTAAAAATTCAAGCTCCAAATACCAATACGCTTTTTATGGTTAAGGCAGATGGGTATGGTCATGGAGCAGCTGCCATTGTTCGTTACGCATTCGAAGAATTAGGAATTAAAGAATTTGGATGTGCAGCGATTCATGAGGCAATTTACTTGCGAGCAGAACTGCCAAATCTTTCCTTTGATATCTATGTTTTCTCAAATCTTCAATTAAGCTCTCCCGAAAGTGTTGAGATCTATTCTAATCAAAGAATTTTCCCAGTTCTTTCCAGTCTAGAGCAATTAGATTTTTTTCTTCATCAGGAAGATTTTAAATATTTTCCGATTTGTTTAAAATTTAATACAGGTATGAATCGCCTCGGAATTGACAGTGAAAGTGTTCCTGTTTTAGTAAAAAAATTATTACAACATAAACGTAATTCTGTTTTTCATTTATTCACTCATCTTGCAAATTCCTCGTTACCCATGACTGAAAATCAGTTTAATATTGATCAACAAGAAAAATTTAAGCAGATTAAAGAATCAATATTGAGTTCAAATATTACAATTAGAAATTCATCTATCGCCAATTCTGGTGCTATTATGCAAAAAAGCGGTGTCGATCAAACGCATATTCGTCCGGGGATAATACTTTATACACATCCTAAATGTATTTCTCGACTTGAAACGACTGTATTACAGGTTTTTGATGTCAAAAAAGATACGCCAATAGGTTATAATTCGGAATTAAGTCCGCGGGATGGGCTCGTTGTAGTTTTGGCCATTGGATATGGGGACGGTTTTTCTACCAGGTATTCCGGCTCCCATATTAATCATAGGGGCATTTCCGGAGAAATTATTGGGCGTATTAATATGGATATGACGTTTGTCTTATTTCCCCTGAGTGCAAAATCAAAAATTCTTCCAAATGATGTCGTTACAATCTGGGGCGAAAACGAAGGTGATTTACTCAAGTTTTCTGATGAAACAAAAACTATTCCGTATGAACTCTTATGTTCACTCCTTCCTCGCAT
The DNA here is from genome assembly GCA_036171615.1 of Bacteriovoracaceae bacterium. GTDB lineage: Bacteria > Bdellovibrionota > Bacteriovoracia > Bacteriovoracales > Bacteriovoracaceae > Bacteriovorax. Next base: position 30,377 of record JAVHRK010000063.1, on the reverse strand, counting down.
TCCCCGCATTTATCGGTTAAACTAATTCCTAATGGAAAAAATTAAACAGATTATTATTGAACAAATATCTTCAATTGGATTATCAGTCATCCACAGCGTAAGTGGTTTTGGACATATTTTATTGTTCACACTAAAAGTTTTTTATTGGTCTGCTCAAAAACCATTTAGAAATAAATTACTTTTTGAACAATTATTTTTTATTGGTAATAAAAGTATAATGATTATTTTATTGGCCGGTATGTTTACAGGAATGGTTATGGCCACTCAAACATACTTTGGGTTTAAATTGATTAACGTAGATTCATTAGTAGGGGTAATCGTATCTCTAAGTCTGGCAAAAGAATTGGCTCCTGTTTTAACTGGATTAATTGTTGCTGGTCGAGCTGGGTCTGCTATGGCCGCGCAAATAGGGTCAATGAAAGTAACAGAGCAAATTGATGCTTTAGAAGTAATGGGAATTAACGGTATCCAATATCTAGCTGTTCCTAGAATAATTGCAGGAACCATTGCGGTACCTATGTTGTCGGTGGTTTTTCTTTTTATTGGTAATTTTGGTTCATGGCTTGTTGGTACTAAATCATTAATGATCGATGAAGCAATGTTTTTTTCCAAGTTAGGTGAATTTATGTTTGTTGCCGATATCACTCAAGGAGTAATAAAGGCCTGTGTATTTGGTTTTATCATTTCATTGATTGGAACTTATTTTGGATTTCAAGTTGAAAAAGGTGCCGTTGGAGTAGGACGCGGAACTAATCTTGCAGTAGTTTGGGGAATGATTTCTGTTCTTATTCTTGATTATTTTTTAACAATTATTCTAGTCAAAATTTTATGAGGTTTTAGATAATGTTAAACTTTGAAAATCCGGCCATTTCAATTCAACATCTCACAAAAAAATTTGGTGAGCATGTTATATTAAACGATTTGAGTTTTGATATTCCTAGAAATAAAATTACTACAATCCTTGGATTTTCTGGCGCTGGAAAATCGACACTACTAAAACATATTTTAGGCATTGTAAAACCAACGACAGGAGTGGTGAAAGTTCTCAATCATGAGCTTGCAACATTTTCGAATGTTGAATTAAGAGAATTTAGAAGAAACTTTGGTATGTTATTTCAATATGCAGCTTTATTTGATTCTTTTACCGCAGAGGAAAATGTGGCCTTTCCGCTAAAAGAGTTTAGCAAACTGAGTAAATTAGAAATTAAAAATAAAGTTGCTGATTTACTTAAATCTGTAGGAATTAAAGAAGAGTCTTTTGCTAAACTACCATCAGAGTTATCAGGTGGAATGAGAAAAAGAGTTGGACTCGCGAGAGCCTTGGCATTAAGTCCCAATATTATGTTATACGATGAACCTACTACCGGCCTAGATCCCATCACAACCAAGATGGTCAATAATTTAATTGTAGAAACTGCAAAACAGCACGAAGACCGAGAGTTAACCTCAGTTATTATTTCTCATGATGTGAAAGCTACGTTAGAAATTTCCGACTATGTTGCATTTTTAGATCGTGGTATGATTGTAGAATATTTACCAGTTTTGGAATTTAAGAATTCAGCGAATCCATTAATTCATGAATTTTTAAGACTATAAAAGGAAGTTTACTTTTAATGAATGAGTTTAAAGTTGGATTACTCGCTATTTTTACAATTGCAGCAGTTATTGTAATGTCTTTAAAAATTACTTCAAACCAATCTGGTTTTGGACAATATGTTACTTATCGAACTATTGTCAAAGACGCTTCAGGAATTTTTCCTAAAACACCAATTAAGGTTGCTGGTATTAGTGCAGGTCGAATTGCATCGATAGAATTACAAGGTAATGCTGCTCTTATTACCTTCGAGATTTTAAAACAAATACAAGTAACTCAGAATTCAAAACTAAGAATTAAGTCAGTGGGGTTCTTAGGCGATAAGTATATTGAAATTTTTATTGGTGATTCAAATCAAATATTACAAAAATATGACTTTATTCCTGCAGAAGAAGCTGCTGGAATCGAAAATTTGGTAAAAGATACGGCAGAAGTCCTAGCAGATGTTAAAAAAATTGTTCGTACACTTAAAGATTCAATTGCACCGGATAATGGTGAGTCTCCAATAAAAGACATTCTTGTTGATGTTGCAGAATTAGTTAAGAGTACAAAAGTAGCAGCTGATACATTAAAACGAGTAATGGGTAATAACGAAGAAAAAATTGGGGCCCTGGTTGACAACCTCGAAGCATTTTCTGATCAGCTGGCCTATCAGGTTGACCATGGAAATAAAGATAGTGCGATGTCAGAAATTAAAAATATTTTATCAAATGTTAATAAATTGACTTCGGATGTTCAGGGGATTGTTGCCGATTTAAAACAGGGTAAAGGTACTCTCGGTAAAATGTTAGTTGAAGATGAGATTGCTGATCAAGTGAAAGATACACTTTCAAGTGTTCAAAAAATTGTGGGTAAAGCCGACAACCTTCGCACAGAACTTTCAGTATTTAGTGGAATGAATTCAAATGCTGGCGGCGATAGTGAATTTGCACTTCGACTTTATCCGGCACCAGAAAGATTTTACCATATTGGACTTTCAACTTCAGAGTTTGGACCAAGTAGAGAGAGACAGATTGATGTTACCACTAGCGGAGGAACAACATCTGAAACGAGAGTTGAGAGAGATAAAAATACTTTTCGTTTCAATGCACAAGTTGGAAGAAAGATTCAAAATATTGCTTTTAGGGGAGGGATGATTGAGTCTACTGGTGGAATTGGGGTTGATTATCATTTGACAACTCTTGCAACTAAATTTTCCATAGAAGCTTTTGATTATAAAAAATCGATAGGAGCAAATCTTAGACTTTCAACTGAAACTCAATTGTGGAATGTTCTTTATGGTAAAGCTTCATTTAACGATTCACTTAGAAAAACAAGAAGTGCAACCTTTAGTGCTGGACTTAAATTTAATGATGAAGACCTAAAAGGATTATTGGGATTTGTCCTATAAATAAAAAAAGCTATGGAAAGAAATTGGTTGATTCGTACATATCAAAAGCAAATATTAGGACCAGTTTCTAAGCAAAAACTTTTGGATTTTATACAAAAAGGCTCAGTTGGATTTACAGACGAAGTTACATCGGGAAATGGCTACTGGTTTTATTTAAAAGAAAAAGAACTTGTTGATAAATATTTATTTGGTGATCTTCCACAATCATTTAATCCTGTGTCTGAAGCTAAAAGCGTTCTCATTCATAAAAATCGTCAAGAGATTACAACTTCACTTAACTCAGCTCCACCAAACAATAGAAGAACAGATGGAATTCCAGTTGATAAAATTGTACTGCCCAAGGATGATGACTTAGAATATCCAGATGTAACACAGATTACAGCTATGGTTGCAGAATTTCCTGATATTACAATAATATCTCACATACCTTCTGCTTTTGAAAACAAAACAACAGAGGCAAGTTCTAGTCTTTTGCCAAAAGAAGCAGGAGAAAGTTTAGATCAAGTATTTCCAAAAAATGATGATCTTGAATATCCAGATATGTTAATTTCAGAAGAGCCATTAGTATTAGTAACAGAGGTGGAGCGTGATTTTAAAGTTGAATTACCTAATTCTTTAACTTTAAATGTTAATAAAGAACAGCAGGTTGTGAAGTCTAAAAAAATAGATCCAGAACTTAAGCTAGAAAAAAAATTATTATATGAAAGAAAAGTAAAAAATAATCAAACAATTGATTCTCACCAACAGAAAGAAAATGAGAGCAAGCCTCCCTTGCCTGAAATGAGATTAGTTTCCAAAGGTTTAGAGAAAAGAAATGATACATATTTAATTGTAATTTTCTTTGTAATAATTTTTATTTTATTAGGCATTTTTTTTTATTATAGAGAAATTCTGAACAAACCATTACTTATTTAGGACAGTTATGTCGAATCATCAAATTTATATTTATCAAACAGACACAGTTTGGGGAATTGGTTGTGATTATAATTCAGCGGAAGGGTTTAGGGCAATTTCAGAAATTAAAAAAACTTCGTCAACAAAACCACTTTCAATTATCTATTCTAGTATACAGCAGATTAAGGATCATTTTAATTTTCCAGTGGAAATTACTAATGAATGGCTTGATAATTTTTTTTTATTTGAATCAACTTTGGGAATTCCCGTAAATTGGTCTAAAGAAAAAATTCCAGAATTAGCGAATATGAATAGTACTCATGTATCTATTCGTTGTTTAAATTTACCACATATAAAATTACTTTATGAAAAAATTGGAAACCCTTTCTTTTCCACAAGTCTTAATTTACAGGCAGAGCCCCCAATACTAACCGAGGAAGATGCAAAGATATTTCAGCAGAAATATTGCCCGGACGCAATCATCTGTAAAGGCCCTGATCATATAATGTCTGGAGAATCATCTACAATAGTATTTATAAATGAGATTAATAATCAGCTTGAGTTTGAAATTAAACGTAAAGGCAAAAAAGTTATTGAACTATTGGTTCATCTTGAATTGCTTCGTTTGGCTTGAATATAAAGTGAAATCATTTTTTCTTTTAATTCTTCATCCGATATATTTTCAAAAAAGATTATGGCCTCTTTCTTTAAAAGCTTAAATTCGGGTGAATGAGGGTGGAGAGTATTATTTTCTTTATTCAGTTTCGCCGGTAAAGTAAATCGCTTAAGTTGTTCATCAAAATGAGTTGAATCCACAATAAATTTTAGAGAAAAAATACTATTGCTCAAATTTGGAAATTTTTGAAAGATTTTTTTCTTGAGAGGTAATTCCATAAAGCTTAGTTCGTTCGCAAATGCTGAATGATTGCTTAAAATCATGAGCGTACCATTTTGATTTTTTAGTGGAATTGTATGTTCAGACAGTTTAGCGCCAGCTATTTCAGGCCAAGAATGGATCAATGCAAGAAAGTCAAAACTATCACTCGATTTAGAATTTTTAAATTCATTCTTCTGTGATTTATGGGTATTACCGTCAATAAATGTTGAAAGTTTCTTTAGCATATTAGAAAAAAATGTTATCATTCTGGCCATGAAAGTACGATTTTTTTATTTTTTTGCCGTGCTTTTTTTATCTGGATGCGCTGGCTATCATTTTAATAATATCAATAACCCCTTGATAGGTTATGATATTAAATCTGTTTCTGTGCCTATGTTTGTCAATCGCTCTGTACTACCCCAGATGAGTGGAATAATGACAAAAGAAATTGTCTTGGCCTTAAAGGACTTTTCAGGTCTAAGGGTATTAAATGGGGATGCACATGATAGTGATGCGGTTTTACTAGGTATCATAGACTCATCTGATCGTTATAGTGAAGTTGTACAAACTACTGCGACAACATTCACAACTGGAGATATCCAAAAATCTATAGGCAATAGAACTCCTTTTTATTATCCAACTACAACTGCCTATACATTAAAACTCAAAATTATTTTAATTAAACGACCAAGTCCTGAAGAACTTGATTTTTTGATTAAAAATACTTCTGGTATCGCTAAGTTACATCCTAAGGTTGTTCTGGAAGAAGATCTGCCAATTCAAGGAAGTTTTTCAAGAGTTGTGAGTGAAAGTATAACTGCTAATTCAGGAGGAGAAGTAAATTTTGTTAAAAATAAAGGCATTTTTGAAAAAAGCCTACAAGATTCCTGTCTTCAAACTGCTAAAAACTTTAAGCAGGTGGTGCTAAATGCATTCTAAGTTTCTTCCTTGGGATTTTATTCACAAGTTTCCACAAACTATTTCAACAAATTCTAATGGACTCTTGGCCTATTTAACTAGTGATCCATATATAGAAGCGATATTAACTAAACAGTTACCTAAAAAAGAAAAAATGTTTCATTGTTATTCCGGTAGCGATATTACTAGAGATTTTATTGAGGAACATTTTTGTAATTTGTCTTTTTTCTCTCAAAATGAAAATATTTATATAATAAATGCGGAGCTAATCCCTGCACAAAATTTTGTCTTATTTAGTGAAAAAATTAGCGACCTTGCTAATCAGTTGGTTGTTCTGTTTTTTACAAAAAGCACTAAGTTATTTTTAGAGCTTAGTAAGCGTGATGATACTCAGGTCGTTACAATTGAGGCTCCACGATTTTGGGAAGGACAAAAAATGTTGTCCTTGGCAATGAAGGTTAAACAAGTAGACTTAAAACCTGAAGTCATCAGATTTTTACTAGAGAATCTAGAGCATAATTTTGAATCATTTTTTAGAGCTCTTGATAGTATCAAAGTAACGTTTGAAAATGGGCAAATTGATTTTAGTATTTTAAAAGAGCTTATCTTGAGAGAGAGATTTGATTTTTTTGAAATGGTTGATTTATATTATCAAAATCCTAATAAGCTGTATAAAGTTATGCTTTCAAATGAATTAGATTTTGATTGGTTAAGATCTCTTGCGAATTTCATGCAAGGGCATTTGGCAAAAATCTTGTTTCCTCAAGAGATAAGAGAAAAAAATAAATTGTCCAAATATGATGAAGCTATTTTATTTAATAATGAAAGACTAAATCTTGAAAATGTTCAAAATGATTTAAAATATTTTTCGGAATTAGAAATATTGGCCAAATCAAAAGATCAGCTAATACTGAATAGTTTGCGTCTTAAAATTCTTGAAACAAATAGCAATACACCAATATAATAAAATATTGGTGTATTAAGTATTTTTTAATAATTATTTAAGATTATTAATTTGAAGAGCAAGGCGTGAAGTTCTTCTAGCAGCTGTCTTCTTTTTAATGACGCCAGTTTTAGCTAGTTTACGAAGATCACTTTGAGCAGCACTTAAATGCTCAGCAGCTGTTTTTTTATCTCCAGCAGTGACAGCATCTCTTACTTTTTTAGTAGTAGTTTTGCTTTTTGATACGTTCATTTTGTTTACAAGAGTTTTTTTAATATCTTGTTTTGCTCTTTTTTCTGATGATTTGTGGGTTGCCACAATTAACTCCTAACGTTGGAAAACTATATTTTGCTACACGCATTTTTATTCTAATTTGAAAAAGTTGGCAAGGTTTTATTTGTGATTCTTGCGATGTAAAGAGTATCATTAATCCAATTTTCAATTTTCAGGGGTTAATTATGGATAATATTAAAATAATTGGAATAGTTGGTGCGGGGCAAATGGGACGAGGTATTGCGCAGGTAGCTGCAATGTCCGGATTTGAAGTAACCTTATTCGATGTCTTTCCAGAAGGCCTAAAAAAAGGAATTGAGTTTATTAAGACCCAGCTTAATAAGGGGAAAGAAAAAGGAAAATGGGATCAAGAATTTGTGGATTCAACTTTAAAAAAGATAACTACAGTTACTGAGATAACAGCTCTCTCTCCATGTGATTTATTAATTGAAGCGGCAACAGAAAATAAAACTATTAAATTTGATATATTCAAGAAGTTGGATGAAATTGCAAAGCCAGTTGCTATTTTAGCAACCAATACTAGTTCAATTTCTATAACTGAAATTGCCGCTGTTACTAAAAGAGCTTCGCTTGTCGCAGGTATGCATTTTATGAATCCTGTTCCTGTGATGAAATTAGTAGAAGGAATTAGAGGTTTAGAAACAAGTGATGAAACCTTTAATACAGTTGAGGCCGTAGCAAAAAAAATGGGTAAGACTTTTGTGCGAGCAAATGATGTACCTGGCTTTGCTGTTAATAGAATTTTAATGCCAATGATAAATGAAGCAGTTTATGCCCTTTACGAGGGAGTTGCCAGTATTGCAGATCTCGATTTGGCCATGAAGCTTGGAACTAATCAGCCAATGGGACCTTTGGAGCTAGCCGATTTTATCGGGCTCGATACTTGTTTAGCGATTATGAATGTTTTACATGAAGGTTTGGGTGACACAAAATATCGTCCGTGCCCACTCCTAAAAAAATATGTTTTAGCGGGTAGAATGGGACGTAAATCGGGGAGAGGATTTTATGAATACAATTAAATTTGAGAAACAAAATGAGCTAGGTATTTTAACGATTAATCGTCCAACAAAATTAAATGCACTTAACACTGAAGTGCTTTCTGAATTAAAAGAATTTTTACTGGAATTAAGCCTAGATGAAGGATTTGGAATTAAGGGTTTAGTTTTAACAGGAGAAGGTGATAAGGCATTTATCGCTGGCGCTGATATTTTAGAAATGAGTGACATGGATCCAAGTGACGCTTATCGATTAGGACAATTGGGTCAACAGGTGACACAACTTTTTGAAAATCTTCGTATTCCAGTTATCGCTTGTGTAAACGGTTTTGCTCTTGGTGGCGGTTGTGAAATGGCCATGAGTTGTGATTTTATTTATGCAACAAAAAATGCTGTTTTTGGTCAACCAGAAGTTAAACTTGGATTAATTCCAGGTTTTGGCGGAACTCAGCGTTTGGCAAAACTGGTAGGTCGAAATTTTGCAAAAGAAATGATTTATACAGGTCGAAATATTACGGCGCTAGAAGCAGAAAAAATGGGACTAATTTTAGAAGTGTTTGAAACAAAATCTGAAATGCTTTCTAGGGCCAAGAAAACTTTGGAAGCAATAGCTGCAAATTCTCCATTTGCTGTAGCAGTGGCCAAAAAAGTCATGAATGAAGGAATTGATTTAACAATCTCTGAAGGGTTGCAGCTTGAAAAACGACAATTTTCAGCTATCTTTACTTCTGAAGATATGCGGGAAGGAACAATCGCTTTTACTCAAAAAAGAACGGCCATATTTAAAGGAAAATAATTATGTATAAGGCGCAATATCAAGAAATTCGCGATCTAGTATCAAAATTTTCTGACTCAGAAGTATCACCATTGGCCCAAAAAATTGATCATGATGGATTTATTCCAAAAGATTTAATTAATAAGCTTTTTGAGAATGGATTCATGGGTTCTTATATTCCTGAGGAGTATGGTGGCGCTGGAATGGATTATAGTTCCTATGCCATTATTGTTGATGAAATTTCCCGAGGATGTGCCTCTACTGGAGTATTAATTTCTGCCCATACTTCACTTTGTACATGGCCGATTTTAAATTTTGGAACTGAGTCACAAAAGAAAAAATATTTACCACAACTTGCATCGGGGGGAGTTGTAGGATGTTTTTGTCTATCTGAGCCCAATGCAGGTTCAGATGCAGGTTCCTTAACAACTTTTGCTGAAGACAAAGGTGATTACTTTGAAATTAGCGGAGTGAAAAATTTTATCACTAATGGGAAAGATGCGGGTATCGCTCTTGTTTTGGCCAAAACTACAAAAAGTTCAGATCATAAAGGTATTACAGCTTTTATCGTGGAAACTAATATTGAAGGATTTAAAGTTCAAAAGTTAGAAGATAAGTTAGGGATTAAGGGATCTTCCACTGCTCAAATATGGCTCGATAAAGTCAAAGTTCCAAAAGAAAACATAGTAGGAGAAATTGGTAAAGGTTTCAAAGTTGCCCTTGCAACTCTAGATGGTGGAAGAATTGGAATAGCAGCTCAAGCGTTGGGCATTGCAGAAGCAGCTTTTAGATTTTCAAAAAAATATTCAACTGAGCGAGTACAATTTGGTAAACCTATTGCTGATTTACAGGCAATTCAGTTTATGTTGGCAGATATGTCGACTCAGATAGCTGCGTCTCGACTCTTAATTATGCAAGCAAGTTTTCTAAAAGATCAAGGTGCTCCTTACACAAAAGAAGCTGCGCAAGCAAAACTTTTTGCTTCAGAAGCTTGTATGAACATAACTACCAAGGCAATTCAAATTTTAGGTGGCAATGGGTATACGAAAGAGTATCCTGTCGAAAGACATTTTCGGGATGCTAAAATCACTGAAATATATGAAGGGACTTCAGAAATTCAACGGTTAGTTATTGCCGCACATGAACTTCGTAATCTTTGACTTGATATAAACATAAAGGTACTTAATTGCTAAAAAAAATATTGGAGAATTTAGGTATGAAGAAGCCTGCAAAAGCAGCAACAAAAAAAGTTGTTAAAAACCAAAAACCACAAAAAAAAATAGCAAAGCCAATCGCTAAAAAAGCTGCACCTGCAAAAGCTAAACAAAAAGTAAAAGTTAAAACTAAGCCCAAAATAGTTGTTAAGCCAAAAGCTAAAGCTCCGATAAAGAGAAAAGTCGTTGCTAAAAAAGTTATAACAGCAAAAAAAGTTGTAAAGAAAGAAGTTCAGATTAAGAAAAAAGTGACGGCCAAGGTTGTACATGTTGAGAAAACAAAAGCAAAGCAACCCCAAATGGATTTAATGAAAAAAAGAAAAATTAATATTGTGGGCAATAAAGAAACTTCTAAAAAAGATAAAGAAGCTGCCAAACTCTTGGAGCAAAAGCAAAAAGAATTAGCTAAAAAACTAAAACTTCAAGAGAAAGAAGATGCAAAAGAAGCAGCGAAACTTGAAAAAGAAGCAGCGAAAAAAGCCAAATTAAAAGGCAAGTCTAAAGGCAATAGCTTTGAAGAAGATGAAGAATTAGAAGCTAAGCCGCGACACGAAGAAGAAGAAGAAGAAGAAGATGATAATTTTTCATCTGCAAAGCCTGTTAAAGTAAAAATGACTTTTGATGAAGAATTTGAAGAAGAAGTTCCAGTCAAGAAAAAGAAAGCAAGCGTAGATGAAAATCTTAAAGATAGTTTAGCTGAAGAAATTCTTGCACTAACTGATGAGTTTACAATTAATGATGTCTTTACTTCAATCAGAAGTATGGAATTATTTAAATTAGATAATGATGAATGTGTAATAAGAGGGTGTGATAATCCGTCTACTACTAATGGATATTGTCGTTTCCATTATTTAAAACTTTGGAAAGATGTTAAGAAAAAAGAACAAATCCTTCAAGAAGGGAAGCTTGCTAAAATAATAGAAGATTTGGTTAGGAAATATCCAATGAAATATATTGAAGCAATCGTTCAAGATTTAGCAGATGATAAATCATTTAACCATGTGCTTAAAGATCTAGATATTGAAACAGAAGAAGCAGATTTAGAAAATTTTGATGATGAGGATTTACTTGATGATGACCAAGATATTGCCTTTGAAACAAAAGTTGTTAAACCTTCATTTGACGATTAAAAAAAAATTAGTTTTTCATTAATATGCTCTCTGCCTCTAAGGAGAGAGCTATATTTTCTCTAGTCACTTTATAAAAAATTTGTTGTTTAGAAAAATCAGTTTCTTGCCACTCGTAAACAAAATCATCCCAAATTTCTGCATTATTTGAAAAGTAACTATCAAAAAATACTCCAACTGCATCAAATAAATTATTCATAGTATTTTTAGAATCTTTATTTTCTTCCAGATTACTTGAAAGAAAAAGAGTGATGGGAGCAATCATTTTATCAAGCGAGCTATAAGAAATAATAAGAAGCAGTTCTGTCGGATATGTAAAAGTGAAAATTTCAAAGGTACGATCTTCCTTGATGCATTTTTCGCCATAGATACTGAATAAAGTTTTCTTTACATTCTCACTCCATTCTTTTGGAAATATAACAGCTGACACTTCGTGTTCGAGTCGTGAAAACATAAAAACCCCTTATTTTAATATGTATTTTGTGTAACAAAAAAAAGCTTGGTTTGCAATGAGGTAAGCTTATGTTTTAATTATTTTAATAAGAACTTTTTTAGAGAGGTTATGTATGAGCGTTTATATTTTATCTGGGAAGCGAACACCTAATGGTTCATTCATGGGAACTCTGGCCACAGTGTCGGCTCCCAAGCTAGGTGCACTTGCAATTGAAGCTGCAATCACAGAAGCAAAAATTTCTAAGGATTTAGTTGATGAAGTCTTTATGGGAAATGTTATTACAGCTGGGGTAGGACAAGCACCTGCTAGGCAAGCGGCGTTATTTGCAGGACTTTCTGAATCTATTCCTTGCACGACTATTAATAAGGTATGTGGGTCTGGATTAAAAACTATTATTACGGGAGTGCAAACCATTTTAGCTGGTGATAATGAGTTAGTAATTGCAGGTGGTATGGAGAATATGTCCATGTCTCCACACTTGTTATTAGGTTCACGCACGGGCACAAAGTTTGGCGACACTCAAATGAAAGATTCTATGCAGTGGGATGGACTATGGGACGTCTATACAAATCGTGCGATGGGAAATTGTGCGGAAGAAGCCGCTGCTAAATTTTCAAGCCGCGAAGAACAAGATCAATTTTCAATTGAATCATTTAAACGTGCGCAGTCGGCAATTAAAAATAATATTTTTAAACAAGAAATTATTCCAGTCACAATTAAAAACTCAAAAGGCGAAACTATTATATGTGATGACGAGGGCCCGAGTAAGGCCAATTTTGAAAAGATGTCACAATTGAGACCGGCATTTGAGAAAAATGGAACTATTACAGCAGCAAATGCTTCGACTATTAATGATGGTGCTGCTGCGATTGTTTTAGCAGGGGAAAAATATAAAGATTTAGCTAAGTTTAAAATTGTTGCCTACGCTAATCATGCACAAAATCCAACATGGTTTACTACTGCACCTATTGAGGCGATGAAAAAAGCTTTAGCTAAAGCTAAACTTAATCTTGATCAAATTGATTTATTTGAAATTAATGAAGCTTTTGCTGTAGTTGCACTAGCGGCCATCCATGAGTTAAAATTAGATCAAGAAAAAGTAAATATATATGGTGGTGCTGTAAGCTTGGGACACCCAGTTGGTTGTAGCGGAACAAGAATTGTAGTCACTTTGATGACTGCAATGGAAAATAAAAAGTCAAAATACGGGATGGCTTCCATTTGTATCGGGGGCGGTGAGGCACTGGCGCTCATTATTGAAAGATTATAAGGTAAAAAAAAATGGCAGAATCACCTGGAACTCAAAAAAAATCTGGTCTTAAAACATTGCAGGTTGGGCAATCTCTTTTTAGTGAAGGAGAGATTGCAACTTCGATGTATATCATTCAAAAGGGACAGATAAGACTTTATCGACCAAAAGGTAAAGGGTTTGTTGAGCTTGGTGTAATTCGAACAGGTGAAGTTATTGGGGAAATGTCATATTTTGATCCTGAGTCAAAAAAAAGAAGTGCATCAGCAACTGCAATCGTTCCAACTGATGTTATTGAAATTTCTTTTGAAGCATTATCAAAAACCATGACAACTCTAAATCCATGGTTCAAAACGCTCATTAATACCCTGGCCGAACGACTTCGAAAATCAAATGAAAGAGTTAAGGAATTAGAAAGTAATTCTGTGGGGTACTCTGCTGATTATAAATTTTTTCAAGGTGCAGATGTTGTTAAAATGCTTTCTATTATTTATCTTGGCTATCGAAGTATCGGTGAAAATAAAGATGGACGTTGGCATCTTAGTTTTACTAAATTAAAAAATTATGCAGTTGATATTTTTACCATTCAAGAAGTTAAGCTTGAAGAATTTGTCCAATTATTAAAAGATGAAAAACTTATTGAGGTAACTGTCGATGAGCAAGATTCTACAAAAATATTGATTACTCGTGAGCCAGAAACATTTAAAATTTTTCATGTTGTTTTTAATACTCAACGCTCATTGCGAGATGATAAGAAATTAAATATCAGTACTAAAGGTGAAAAGTTTATTCAAAAAGTTTTAGAGCAAATTGATCCTGAAAAAGTTCAGGATGGAAAACAGGAAGTAGATTTATCATCAGTCATTGCTTATTTTAAAGAATATAATATTCCGATTTCCCTGGATGATTTTCAAGGGGCGCGAAATGCAAAATTTTGTGGTGAGTATGCAATGGCAGGTGATGGGAAAGTTACAACAATCTTAAATGCAGATTTTGCCGTCAAAATGTTTCCTGTTATAAAATTTATGAATGCTATTAATAGAGTCAATGAAGCTAAGGCTCACGCCAGTTAATCTTTTTATAAATCTATTTGGGATTGTAAAAAACATTTACAGTCATGCTAGACCCAACTTGATTTTTAAATTTATAACTTCCGTTTAAACGAATAATGTAACCTGATGGTACTCCTGCGGGAAGATCGATCACTTTTAAAGAAGTATCAAGACCAGCAATCATTTGAAGGCCCATATAATCCCAACCTTCACTAGAACTTTGTGGAACAACTTGATTATTAAGTTTAACTTCAATTGTTGTTGGCATTGGTTCACCATTTTTTAGATAGATATATCCAAATTGTGATTTAACAGCATCATATTTAATATTTAGGCATTGCGGATAAATAACTTTATCATTTCCTGAAGTCCCAAATAAGTGAATTAATTTTCCAGTAAATGGTTCACCTGCAGTAGGTGCAAAACGTGTGTTTTGATTAGTTTGCACTACGTCCGAAAATTCATAACCATTTAGGATAGTAGGATTTTTTGCTCTATTTTTTAATACGACTCCATCATCACGGGTGACAAGTAAAGTTTCTGGATCGATAGAGTCGTTTGCACCAGCAACTGGCCAATAGTCATATTCATGTTTAATTATCGTTTGTTTGATTGCTCCGTTAACACCATCAAAAACATGATTGAAATCAATTGAACAAAGATTATAGCTATCAGGATATCCAGGCAGGTCTTGTTGTAAACTATCGTTAGAAGTTGGCCAGCCATTTGTATAAGCGGTTTCATAAAGTAATTTAGAAACATCTTTATAAGTTGAATTTAATTTATTTAATCCACTAGGGCAAAGTGTGAGTGGAGCGATTGTCATAAATCTCATCATCGCTGAATTTAGTGGATTGATACCAGCACAATTAATTCCTGCAACATTTCCTCTTAAGCAGAGAAGTTTATCTGTTCTTGTTTTAAGATAAATTGATAAATCGATTGGTGCACATTTATTAAATCCTGTTGCAAGTTCACAGCCCTTATCATCTTCGTTAGACATTAAAACGGTTAATGTATAGGCCCCATTTCTAAAAATACCATTTGTTCTGTTTCCCTCTATTAAAGAAATTGTGCGATCTAATCCCACTTCTCCACCACCGGCACCTGAAGTAAATCCTAATGTGGCAACGGCCTGATCTTTAGTTTTTAATAAGGAAACTGCGGGTCCAGTAAGATTTATGGAATCACTAGCAATTAAAGTTGCTTCACCCATCAGTCCAGATGTTGGAACAAGAGGAGCAGAGAGTACGTGATAATCAAATTTCTCTGAAATACTGGTTAAAAGTTGATTCATTGAGTTTTTGGTAGCAGCTGTTACAAAGTTAAAACTCGAAGTGTTATCCCATAGAATGAGAATATCTACTTGAGGCTTAATAAGAGTATGTTGAGCACAAAATTGTGCACTAGTTGTTGTGAGAGGGCTAATCGCCGCTAATTGCGGGGCTTTTGTTGCTGCAAATTCCTGTTTAACACAAGAGCTTGAGTAGATAACAACCGAGAGCATAAATATTAAATATAGCTTTTTCATAAATTAATTATCGGCAAACCATATAAAAGCTTGAATAGATTCTTGATGAAAATGGTTTAAATATATTAAGGGGGGGAAAAAATGATCGTGTATTATTTGTAATTTCAAAAAGTTAAAATAATACATAAAGTAAAATCTAGGAGTTATCTCATGAGTAGTTGGTATTATGTTCAAGGAACTGAGCGAATGGGGCCAGTAGATCAAGTAGAACTACATAATATATTTAAGAGTGGAAATATAAATCGAGAATCATATGTCTGGACCAAAGGATTTGTAAATTGGGAACGATTAAGTGATGTAAGTGAATTGCAGTATTATTTCGAACCGGAAAAAATAGAATCGCTCAGCAGTCATCCGCCTGAGGCAAAATTTTATTTTGACTGGCAAAGCTTTTCTAAAACAGATGAAGTCTTTTTTATTTTAACAGGTAAGGATAGAAACGGAGAGGATGAAGAAATTCTAGGTCCATACTCATTAAATGAACTTCAAGGAGCGTTTGAGCAAAAAAGAATTAATGAAAAAACATATATCTATACGCCGGGAATGCACCAATGGGAAAGGATTGGTTGTATTGTAACGATTTGCAATTTATGGAAAATTTCTCATCAAAATAATAATGAAATTACAAAAAGAATTCCAAACTTTGTCATTCTAGATAGAAAACCTATTCCTGTAGTTAGCTTAATCAAAAACATTAAAGACAACACAATAACGATATTATGCAGTCAACATGTGTTTGAGGGAGAAGAGCTAAATATAACTCTCTATAAAGAAGAGAAGTTAGTAGGTCAAAAGATTACTCTAAAAGTCATAGGTGTGAATCAGTTTAAACAAACGGTAGATTGTGATTTTTTGGCCCTAGAAGAAAACAATAAAAAGATAATTTATGATTGTGCAGAATAATATTAACTGGCAAAAAATAAATGAAAATGAAAGCGTCGCTCACTTTACTTCTCAACAGAATAACCAACTTGTGTATGTAAAAAAATGGCATGCGAGAGCAGTGCATACTCAAGAAAAAATAATTTTTCTTTTTCATGATATCTGCCAATATCATGGGAGATACAACTCTCTGATCAGATGGTACCAAGAGCAAGATAGTGAAGTATCCTTTGTTGCGATGGATTTTGTAGGTCATGGATTAAGTAGTGGAACAAGGGGACATTTTGATCAATTGGATTTTCTCGTTAATGATATTTTTTACTTATTGAATAACACGGCCAAGAAAGAAGATCAGTTGTGGTATATTTTAGGTCAAGGACTAGGAGGACTTTGTATTCTTGACTTAATAAATCGCTATCCTGCGCAACTGGAAGAAAAAATTAATGGAATAGTTCTTTCAAATTTTATCTACAAAATGGAAACTTTAAATTTCTTAAAGGAAGTGCGTGAAAAGTTTTCATCATATACTTCAAAGTGGCGCACTCATAAATTTTTTTCAGGACAAGGAATGACTTGTGATTTTCATGAAATAATTTTGTATGAACAAGACTCGCTGATTATTCATCGGGCCACATGGTCTGCACTTGCTCATCTAAAAAAGAAATCAGATAATATTTATCGAGATGCATATTTTTTAAATGTACCAATTCTCATTCTAAAAAGTGGAAATGATAGCTATTTACAGGAGCGAGGAATTGATTTTTTTATAAGTGGCATTAAAAAAGAATTACTAACAGAAAAATACTATTCAAACCTTAAACACGACCTATATAATGAAATTGATAAAACTTCAGTTTTTAATGATCTACAAAAATGGATAAACACAAATGAAAATAATTTTTAGTATCATCATCTTTTCAATTCTTACGAGTTGTTCAAATTTAAGTAAAAGTATTGTAGAAGAGGGTACATTTGAAATTTCTAATGGAATATTTGCAGATAAAAAGTGGAAAGAGGACCTGTCTTTCCAGAGATATTCTTGGTATCAAGAACTAACACTTCAGTTCGATTTAATGGTCACTAAAATTCCGGCTCAATCGAGTTTTAATTTTTGGTTCTCACAAGAAGAACTAACAGCACTAAGTAGCTGTCGAGATGCAAGAATCATTTTAGCCTATTCATTAGATACTAAAATAATACCATACTCATCGCTCTACATTCAGCTTGATAAAAGTGGGTATTCGAGAATTGAATTACCTGAGTTTAAAAGACAACTTATGCAACATCCAGATTCGAGTATGAATTCTTTACGTCTTTACCATGTCTTGGGCTTTTGTAAAAAGACCGAGAACACAAATCAGTTACTTATTAATTTTCCAGGCTATTTAGAAAAAAAATTGAAATAGATTTCAGTTTTAAGTGAGTAATTCCGAAGAATACCAGTAGGAGTTATTAGTATGTCACATGATTCTAGTAAACGCGAACGATTCGGGCGCTATCTCATCTTAGATCATCTCATAGATGGTGGTATGGCAAAAATTAGTCGTGCGCGATTCTTAGGTGAACAGGCAGCTAAAGTTGTTGCGATAAAAATGGTTCAACAAGTTCACTCTAAAGATGAATCATATAAAATTATGTTTATGGATGAAATAAAAGTCACCTTTGGACTTTCACACCCTAATATAATTCAAACATATGACTACGGTATCCATGCTGGCCAACTATTCGTTGCCATGGAATATTGTGATGGTAGAAACCTAAAAGAATTTACCGATAAATTAAAAGAGCGGAAATTTGTATTTCCAGTAGAAATATCTATTTATATCATTAGTCAGGTGTGCCAAGGTCTTTATTATGCTCATACATTTAGAGATAAACTTACAGGAGTTAACTCCAGCATAATTCACCGAGATATCTCTCCTCATAATATTATGATGAGCTATGATGGTGCTATTAAAATTATAGATTTCGGAATTGCAAAATCTAAAACCAATACCGAAACGACTCAAGCAGGTACCATTAAAGGTAAGCTTTCATATCTAGCTCCGGAATATTTAGAAGGCTTAGAATTGGATCCGCGTTATGACCAATTTGCAGTAGGTATTACTCTTTGGGAAATGCTTTGTAATCGCAAGTTATTCAAAGAAAATAATGATCTTGCTGTTTTAAAAAAGATTCAAGAGTGCAAAATTGCACCTCCATCATCTATTAATCCTAATGTTCCAAAAGAGTTAGATGAAATTGTTCTAAAAGCTTTAAGTAAAGATCGTACAAAACGTTATGAGAATTTAGATCAAATGAATCGTGCTTTGATGAAAATTCTCTATGCCAGATTTCCAGATTTTAATTCGACAGATTTATCATTTTTTTCAAAGGAACTTTTCAGAGATGAAATTAAAAAAGATAGAGAGAAATTATTTGAATTTGGAAAAATCAATATTAAGCCTTACTTAGATGATTTAAAAAATGAACTTGAAGGTGGAACTAATAATGCTTCCGGCAATGATGTAAGTCTTATTGTGCCTGAAACAAGGACCAATGATGATGTTAAAAAACCACGAGAGGCAGTTGCTGTAAAAACATTTGATTTTGAATTAGATGGTGTCGCAAGTCTTACGATTCCTGGGAATAATAAAACTGAAGACAAAAAGCTCAGCATTCTTAAATTAAATGAGTATGAAAAAGGAAAAGCGGAAATTCCTGCAACTAAAACTAAAATTGAAAAAAGAATTACTAGTAAAACAGTAACCGGAATTAAGAGAGTAGAAATTACCGATAAAAAAATTGAAGTTAAGGAAGTTAAGTCACAACGTCCGTTTAAAATTGCCGTTGCCTCAGTCGCGATTGTTCTTTTGGCAGGTGCATACTATCAAGGTTATTTTCAAAAGAAATTAGATGGGGGCAATGTCACACAAATAGCACCTGTTAATAAACATCTTAAGAAAGGACCTACACCGGCATCAGTTCAAAATGAAGATAATGTTTCGAATGGTACAATTATTTTAACTCATTTTGACAAACGCAAAATGCAAGTTTTTATAGATGGAAAAAAAGAAGAAACAGATGCGATTAGTGGAGTAAAAGTACCATTAAGAAAAGATTTTATTCTCAGAGTTCAGATTGAAGGTAAAAAATATTTTATAAAAACTTTAAGGGTTGATAATTCAGCCGCATTTGAAGTAGAAATTCAGGATATGCCAAATGCAATTTATGGATATTTAAATACCTCTACAGGTTGTAGTGAAGGTGAAATTAAATTTGAAATATTTGATGAACCTCGAAGTAGTGTCATACCTATGAAACAAAGTTTTGGGATTGCGCTTCCAATGGCCATAGGTGAAACTGGAAAACCAATACCACAAGTGTACAAAATTCAATTTACCAAAACAGGTGAAACAGAATCACGTATCATTGAAATCACTATTAGCCGTGAAGATCAAACTATCGATCTATGTGAATTCTTATAATCGTTTAAAACGAATAATAGATCATTGGAATATTCAAAATAAGCATTAAAATAACTAGTGTATAGCTAATAAAGTTTTGTGTGGGAGAGTTTGTGTATTCTCCCATTACATCTGGGTCGTTACATAGATTTATTATAAAGATAATGACTAATGGAATTAGTAATCCATTTAATATTTGTGAATAGACAAGAATTTTAAATAAATCGATATGCGGTAAAAGAGTCATAGAGGCTCCAATAACAATCATAGATGTAAAAATTGTAAAAAAATGTGGAGCTTCTTTAAAAGATTTATCAACTCCAGATTCCCACCCCATTCCCTGACAAATATAATAGCTACCGGCCAGAGGCAGTATCGCTGCTGCAAAAAAAGATGCGTTAAATAATCCAATAGCAAATAGCATAGAAGAATATTTTCCAGCTAAAGGTTCTAGGGCAATTGCTGCATCTTTAGCAGAGGTAATAGTAACTCCTGCGAGATGAATTGTAGCTGCACAACAAATAATTATAAAAAGAGTTACAATGAGCATCAGTGTGCATCCAGCTATAACATCAATTTTAGAATGCATTAAATGCTTGGGAGATATTCCTTTTTCAACTACTGCTGACTGCAAATAAAATTGCATCCATGGAGTAATAGAGGTGCCAAGGAGTCCAACCATTATAGGTAAATCTTTTGAGGTGATAGATTGAAAATCTGGATTCACAATTGCTAGTGTGACTTCTTTCCAGTCAGGGCCAATCATAAAACCAGAAATAATATAGGTGAAAAATATTGTACACCCGACAAGGAAAATTCTCTCAACTGCTTTGTAATCACTTTTCAAGATTATAAACCAAATTATTAATGAGCAAACTGGAACAATAATATATCTAGAGGCCCCAAAAATTTCACCAGCAGAAGCTAGTCCTGCAAATTCCGCCATCGTATTTCCAATATCTGCAAATAAAAGAAAAAAGAGTGAATAAAATGTTACTTTTAATCCAAATTTTTCTCGAATGAGATCGGCCAATCCTTTCCCTGAAACTATTCCCATTCGTGCTGACATTTCTTGAAACATAACAAGTGCAATCGTAACAGGGAAAAGTACCCACATAAGTCTGTAGCCAGTTTGCGCACCAGCAAGAGAATAAGTCGCAATGCCTCCAGCATCATTATCCAAATTGGCAGTAACAAGTCCTGGGCCAATGATACCTAAAAGTATAATTATTTTGGTAATTAAGGCGGGGAGTGGTTTCTTTTTAATATTTTCTATCTTCAAGACAACAACCTATACATAACATCGTCAACAGATACCATTCCCAAGAGCTCATTTGTCTCAGAGATAATTGGCACAGTTATTAAATTATATTTATTCATAAATTCTGCAACTTCTTTCCAGTGTGTATCAGCATGGAGCGATTTGATATCCGTTGAATTCATTATATCACGCATAACTGAATCTTCGGGATTAATAAGTAACTCCTGTAGCGAGAGAGTCCCAATTAGACCTTTGTCATCATCAATAATATAAATATCATAAAATGAAGCAACGTCAGCGTGGTTTTCTTTTATTAATTGTAAAACTTCAAACTTTTTAAGATGACCTTTAACTTCAAAAATTTCAGATGTCATTAAACCACCTGCAGAATCTTCATCATGTTCAAGAAGTTCCTGAAGTTCTTCTTTTGTTTCAAGATCGTCAATATTAGAAATAATTGCATCTGCTTGCGCTTCATCTAGTTCATTAAGCAAGTCGGCAGCGTCATCTACATCCATCATTTCTATAATATCAGCAGCTTTTTCTGGTGCTTCATTTTTTAGAAAAGATGCTTGTAAATCTTCATCAACTTCTGACAGTGTTTCGGCGGCCAGTTGAGGGTCGAGGTTAGAAAAAATCATTTCACGGCCATGACTATCTAAATCTTCTAATATATCTGCGATATCTGCAGGGTGTAGTTCTCGTAAATCTTCATTGGTTAAATTTAATCTTACACTCTTTTGCACATTACGGTTTGGAATAGCATGAACGTATTTCCAATTTATTGTATAGTCTTTGGTTAAATAAATTGATTGAGGGTTTAGTAATTTAATTAAAAAATCTACAGGCACTTCAAAATTAAGGCGTCTAATAAAGCTACGAAGTCCAATTTCTGCATGGGTTACCCTTAAGTCTTTTCCAGCTCGTATAAATTGAATATCATTAACTCGCACAACTTTTTTTCCGTGTGTATCAACAATTTGTTTATCTAGAACGATCTGTCCCAGAGGTGGATACTCAACGACTGGTCCTGCAAATTGGTTGGCAAGAAGACTCGTAACAATTTTCTTATTTAAGGTTTTAGGAAATGTCCGACTTCTTATTGGAAATGCTTCACTCTTAATTATAATTTTTTTATAAGTAAAAATGACAATATCGTCCCAAGCTACATAAAATAAAACACCGCTTCGTTTGTATTGAAGGGCCAGAACGGAAGGATATACTTCCTCGTAATCAATAAAAAAGTCGTATAACTTACCAAGTTTTTGATTCTGTTCATTATAGATTGTGATCCCAATAGCTTTAGAAAAATGCAAAGTGATATCATGGAAATCACTAAATTTATTCATTATCAATATCTATATTGGTTTGTTTGAAAATATTATTTTTTCTCATACTCAAGAGTTTCATAATATCGGCCGCCGTTTCTTCAATTGCTTTGTCAGTCACATTGTAAATTGGCCAACGTTTATTTTCTTTAAAAATATTACTGGCCCATTCAATTTCTTCTACAATCTTAGTGTGTTCTGCATAATCACCTTGGTGTTTATCGGCACCTAACCGCAAGAGTCTGTTCTTTCTAATTTCACTGAGTGAATTAGGATCAATTGTGAGAGCAAAAATTTTTCTTTGATCTACTTCAAATAATTCTTTAGGAAGTGGCTGATCTTTAATTAATGGAATATTTACTACTTTAATTCCATGTTGAGATAGATAAACAGATAAAGGTGTTTTAGAAGTTCTTGAAACCCCTACCAAGATAACATCTGCTAGATGAAGCGATTCAATATTTCTTCCATCATCATGGTTGAGTGTAAATTCCATTGCCTCAACTCTTTTATAATATTCATCATTAACCGCATGGAGTAGACCCGGCTCAAATGTTGGTTCTTGATTAAAAAAATTAGAGAAAGCTGTTAAAGCTGGTCCGATTAAATCTAGCGTTCTTACATGTTTAATTCGAGAAAGCTCGGAAATATATTCACGTAGTTTTCCAGAAATAATTGTATGAATAACTAGGTCATGATGGATTGCTGCCTCATTAAAGATAGCATCAATTTGTTCGGTACTACGAATATTTTTATAGCGTGTAAAATAGACATCTTTATTTTTAAATTGCGCCATAACGGCTCTTGAGATAGCTGTTGCAGTCTCGCCAGTACCATCGGAAATAATAACAACTTTTAGTTTTTGTGAGTCATAATTCATGGATTAAGTTTATCATTAACCCAATCTGAACAATAGAGGAATATTTTATCAATTTCTAATAGTGGATTTATGGTAATTTTGGGTGTCATCTTCTTAAAGAATGTTTTTTGGGATTTTGCTAATTGTCTGGTTGAGATTATAATTCTTTCAATGCATTCGTCTTGAGATTGATAGGCTCCATTAAGCCACTCAATGGCTTCTTTATACCCGATAGAAGCAAGTGGTTTTTCATCCAAGGTAAATCCAGCAGACTTTAAAGAGTTAATTTCGTGTATTATGCCTTGTGCAAACATGATATTAGTACGTTCCTCAATAATTTTGAGGTGAGTGGGCTTTGGAATTTCAAGATAAAAATGGATAATATCCCAGTTGTGGCAGTTCGTTGAAAAATCATAGGGTAATAAATCATCATAGATTTTTTTCTGAGCTGATATTTTTTGGCCAGTGCTTTGAAAATATAACACGGCCCTGCGCAAGCGATAGTGATCATTTTTATGAAGATTGACCAGCGAGTCCTGGTCATTTAGCTGTAAAAAATCAATAAAATAGTCTATGCCTTTTTCTAAATAGATTTGCTCTGACTTCGCAGTTAGCAATGGATCAATGGTAGGAGCTTCATACATTCCTTTAAGGAGTGATCTTAAGTAAAAACCACTTCCACCAATGAGAATTACAATTTTATTTTGACTAAATAGATCTTCAATTTTTTTTTGTGCTAATAAGATAAAATCGGCTGCATTTAGGGGGGAACTAATAGAGGTAATATCTATAAGATGATGTTCAATGTTTTTTCGTTCTTCTATTGTGGGTTTGGCAGATCCAATGGAAATTTCCTTGTAAAATAATAGTGAATCAAAGTTTACTATCGCGACTTTTTTCCCCAATGAATTTTGTAAGTATAATGCTAATTCAATACTTGCATGAGTTTTTCTAGAAGCTGTTGGCCCTGATATAATAATAATTTTATTCATGAAAAAACAGTCCCTAGGTTTTTTTTATTTAATTGAACCATGAAATATTTATTATCGATATTAGGCATTGCAAGTAGAGTTTTTATAAGTTGGGTGTTAAAAACTGGATTTTTATTTTGAGATTTTAAAAGACAAATCTTAAAATCATTTTGATTATAGCTATCTTTAAAATCTAAAAAATATTCAATAATACTTTTAGATGAACAATCTAAAATTGCTCGTGGTAGATTCTTAGGAATTGTTCGTAAAATTATAACATCAGAACTTAGACGATCGAACTCGAATCCTAATTTCTTAATTTGTTCAAAAGACTTATCAATAGCATTATTTTTTACTTGAAATGGTTCACTGACGAGAAGAGGGGAGATGTTCTCTTCATTAGTCAAACATTCCTCAACTAGAGATAGAAGTACTTCAATCATTAGATTTTGCAGATTAATAATAAAATAAAATGTTTCTTTTTGTATTATGCAGAATGAATTATCAACTATTATAAATGATGAATCTTCATTTTGTTGCAGCGATTGAGAATGTTGATTATATGAATCTGGAGAAGAAAGTTGTACTGAGGAAAATTGTGATACATCATGGGTGAATAATGATGTGGCCTCAGTTGGAAGTGGGATATGTTGACTTGCGATGGAGTGAAGTGCGGTTCTTATCGCCGTAACCAATAAAGAGAAAACAGTATCACTTTCAAGAAATTTAATTTGTGTTTTATTAGGATGAACATTGACATCTATTGCATCTGGGGGAGTTTCTATTATTACAATATAGTGTCCAGATTCCCCATAACTCCATAAAGAATCAAGATTTCGAATAATAGCTTGATGGAGTGATTTATCTTGAAAATATCGGGCGTTGACGAATAGGAATTGATGTTTATGAGTACTGTTTTTTGAAGCTTCCTTAGTAAAAAAGATTTTCACTTTATAGTTCATGTAAGACTCTTCAGCGAAAAGAAGATGTAGGTTTTTGGGAAGAGTAGATTCTATACGTTTTGTTAAATCAAAGTTGTCTTGAATTTTGAAAAAATCCTTTTCTTTATCATCCCATTTTATCGTAAATTGAATTTCAGGGTGAGAAAGTACAAATGAATATATAATTTTTTTTAATTGAATTTTTTCACTTATCTTAGATTTTATAAATTTTAATCTGGCCGGTGTATTGTAAAATAAGTCTTTAATAAAAAATGCTGTTCCTTTTTTATTTAATTGTTGTGGAGTAATTAATTCGGTCAGCCCGCCATTAATTATTAATTTACCACCTGACTCATTTAAATTTATAGGTTGGCTTACGCAAGTTACACGAGCTGAGGCGGCTAAACTTGCAAGTGCTTCTCCTCTAAAGCCATAACTATTTAAACTATAAAGATCTTCAAATCTTTTTATTTTAGAAGTCGCGTGTCTCAAAAATGCTTTAGGTAGGTTTGAAAAATTTATTCCATCACCATTGTCTTCAATTGAAAGAAGTGAAAGTCCATTGTCGAGAATGTGAATACTTATTTCAGTGGAATGAGCATCTATTGAGTTTTCGATTAATTCTTTAAGCAGAGAGGAAGGACGTTCAAGTACTTCTCCTGCCTTGATTTGATCAATGATATGTTCAGGGAGAAGTTCTATTTCCACAAAATTTTAACCGCGGTAAAAGTTGACTTGGTTTCGCCCGCCTTCTTTGGCCTTATAGACAGCATCGTCAGCTCTTTTGAAAAGATCTGTTCCGTTATTAACACCTTGTCGGTAATCGGCGACTCCGATTGAAGCAGTTACTGGAAGTCGTTTTCCGTCATATAAAAATTCTTTAGTCTCGATGAGTTTTCTTAATCGTTCTGCAATTTCAAAAGATTGTTTAAGATTAGTTTTGGGTAATAAAATAACAAACTCTTCTCCCCCATATCTGGCAAATACATCATTATCACGAATTCCGTTTGCTCGAATGATTTGTGCCATCTCTTTTAAAACATAATCACCAGCATCGTGCCCAAAATTATCATTAAGTTTTTTAAAATGATCTAGATCAAAGAGAATAAGAGAAAGTGCTTCCCCTGTTACCTTGGATTTATTTACTTCTAAAGTTAATCGATTATTAAAAAATGTTTTGTTATAGCAACCAGTATGTTTATCAGTATTTGCTTCAAGGTTTAGCTTATCATAGGTAAGTCTTTCAGGATCGCCCTTAGGAAGAAATTTAAGTGCAATACTTCCTATTTTAATAATATCACCTTTAGTAAGAGTGATATTGCTTTCAACTTTTTTATTATTTAAATAAGTTCCATTTTTAGATTCACAGTCTTCTAGGATAACAGATTCAAGAGTTACTATTAAACGGAAGTGATATCTAGATACTCCATTAAATTCCAGCGGGATATTATTATCAGCATTTCTGCCTACTGATACCGACGTTCCAACTAGATCAAAAATAGTTCCATTTAAATCTCCACCTACAACAAGTAGAGCTGCTGGCTTGGCTTCAGCTTCTTTTTCAGAAGATTGAAGTGCCGCTCTAATGTCGGTAAATACAATGGTGGTATCGTCTGTGCTCATTTATGACCTTCGTAAAAGAAATCTCTTGTAGAATTATTTTATCAACAAATGAAATTATTTCAACTCATTCAAGAATTCAAATGCATATATTTTACCAGCTTCTACACCTGGCTGATCAAAAGGATCAACATTTAAAAAGTCTCCCATTACAGCAGTCAGAGATTCAAAAAATAAAATCATCGCACCAACATGATACTCATCATTCTTAGTGATTTTAAGATGAATAAATGGGCGTGAATTTTTTTCAAATGCTTTAAGTGTTCCATAGAGCTCTGCTCTCATTAGTTGTGATAAAGAGTGTGGATTCAGTTTTTTGAGATTAGGTGATTCAAAATTATTTTTTAATAAAAAGTCATGAGCAAAATTTTCCACTTCAATCATGATAAATGCCTTATCTTTTGGGCCTTCCATGAAAAGTTGAACTTGAGAATGTTGATCAGTTGCCCCATAGGCAACAATCGGAGTAAATCCCTCAAATATTTCCTTACCTTGTTTATCAAGTCTTTTTCCAAGGCTTTCGGCCCATAATTGTGTAAACCAAAATGAAAAAGATTTTAATTTTGAAGAATAAGGCATAAAGACAGTTTGTGAGATACCTTGTTCTTTTTTTAATTCATAAAGAAAATGTGCACATGTTAATAATAAATTATTCTGATCATTTTGTAGGCACAAGTTTTGAGTTTCAATGGCCCCTTTAACTAATTGATCAATATCAATTCCAGCAAAAAGTGCAGGGAGGTAACCAACGGGAGTAAGGGCGCTAAATCGACCTCCAACATCTGACGGAACTTCAAGAAGTTCTATAGACATTTTTCTTCCAAGATCTAGCAATTCACTCTTATTAGCATCCGTTGCAAAAACAAAATAGCGGTTCAGTTCAGTTTCCTTCACTCCTTTACTAAAAAGAAATTGAGAAATGATTGAGAAGGCGGCCATTGTTTCTGCCGTTCCACCTGATTTTGAAACAAAGTAAAAAAGTGTAGTTGTATAATCAACAGATTGTAATTGGTCATGGATTTCATCTGGATCAATATTATTAACAAAGATAAATCGGCAATCACTTTTTTTTAATGCTGTAACTAGCATTTCAGGCCCCAAGCTAGATCCACCAATACCAACATGAACAAACGATTTTTTTGATTTAAATTTTTCAAAAACAACTTTAGTTGTACTAACTAGTTCTGGGCGTTCAAATGAATGAAAAAACTGAGTACTGGGATGAGAAATAGTTCTCTTAAATGATTCTAATTTTTTAAGATCAATATTTTTTACTGGCTTTGAAAAACTAAATGTTAGACTCATATTTTTATTCCTATTGGTTAGTGTGTTCTTTTTTTAAATTACGAGCGATAACTACTCTTTGAATTTGATTTGTACCTTCTACTATTTGTAGTACTTTTGCATCCCTCATGAGTCGTTCCACAGGATATTCTTGAGTGTATCCAACACCTCCAAGAATTTGAACAGCATCAGTTGAAACTTTCATAGCGGTATCTGTTGATTTTAATTTTGCCATAGAAGCAAGTTTGGGATTTGGATATCCATTATCATAATCTTTTGCAGATTTCATTACTAGTAAACGAGAACATTCTATTTCTGTGGCCATATCTGCCATCATGAATTGTAAACCCTGAAAATCAAAAATGGATTGATTAAATTGTTCTCGCGAGAGGGCATATTTAACGGATTCATCGAGTGCTCTTTCTGAAAGACCAACAGCTATCGCACCGATTGTGATTCTGCCTTTATCTAAGGCGGCCATGGCAATTTTAAAGCCATTTCCCTCACTACTTAGTAAATTTTCTTCAGGTATAAAACAATTTGAAAATACTAGTTCTCGAGTTGGTGAAATTTTCCAACCCATTTTCTTTTCTTTTTTTCCGTAAGTAAATCCTTCCATTCCATCTCTTACAATAAATGCAGATATACTTTTTGCACTTGTATCGCTACCAGTTCTGGCCATTACAATATAGGTCTTAGCAATTCCGCCAGACGTAATCCACATTTTTGAACCATTTAAGAGATATCCACCTTCAACTTTTTTTGCTGTCATTTTTAGTGCTGCTGCATCTGAACCAGAACTCGATTCACTTAAACAAAAGGCACCAATTTCATGTCCACTTGTAAGGGCCGGAAGATATAATCTTTTTTGCTTCTCATTACCAAATTGATTTAGTGTTGCTTGTACCATCGTTGAAACAGAGACAGTCACTGCATAAGAGACTGAGCTTTTTGCTAATTCTGTAAGGGCAGTACAAAGGTCGGTGTATCCAAGGCCGGCCCCACCAAAATCCTCAGGAAGAGTCATGCCTGTAAAACCTAATTCACCAAGCTTGGTAAAAATGTTCATTCTGAAATGTTCAGCATGATCATCGGTTTCCATGTGAGGTTCAATTTCTTGAAGACGAAATTTTGTTAATTGGTTTTTTAATTCTTTTTGCAATTCATTCACTATATTTCACCTAATAAGTTTTTTGCAATTATAAGTATCATAACTTCATTTGTCCCAGCACCAATTTCATTTAATTTATTATCTCTCATCATTCGTTCAAGTGGAAATTCCCTAGAGTATCCGTAGCCACCGTGCAGTTGTATGGCATCTAGTGCTATTTTTGTTGCCATTTTGGGAAGTGCTAACTTCACTTGCGCTGCAATAGTAGGTCCCTTATTGCCATTGTCATATTCCTTGCAAACGGAATAGAGAAAATGTCTCATCATGGCCGCTTCAGTGCTCATTTCGGCAATCATTTTTTGTATGAGCTGAAAAGAACCAATATGTTTCCCAAATTGTTTTCGCTCTTTTGCATATTTTACACATTGGGTAACACATGCTTCGGCAATTCCAAGTGATATACCTGCAATTGTTATTCGTTCGAGTTCTAAATTTTTCATCATATGATAAATTGAATCACCTTCTTTACCGACAAGGTTTGAAAGTGGAACTTTTGCATTTTCAAAAACTAATTCGCCTGTAGGTGAAGATCTCATGCCCATTTTATGAATAGGTTTACCTACTGAAAATCCAGGTGCTCCTTTTTCGATAATAAACGTAGAAAGATTTTTTCTTTCAGGGCCGGTTCTCGTATAGACATAGGCGATATCTGCATACTGGGCATTGGTAATCCACATTTTAGTGCCATTTAACAAGTAATGATCACTTTTTAACTGGGCCTTGGTTTGTATTCCGACAGCATCAGAGCCAAATCCAGGTTCGCTCATTCCCATACAGCCAATATATTCGCCTGAAATTAGTTTTGGTAAAAATTTTAATTTTTGTTCCGTGCTTCCATTATTTTGGATATTGTTTACACAAAGTATTGAATGCGCAAGATACGACAGGGTAGAGCCAGCACAGGCCTTACCAAATTCTTCCATTACAATAGTGGCAGCTGTAGCACCTAGTCCAGCACCGCCATATTCTGGATCTGCAGTTATACCCAAAACACCAAGTTCACCCATTTTCTTAAAGGCCTTAAGATTAAAAGTTTCATCTTTGTCATGAAGTTCCGCAAAAGGGGCCAATTCTTTCTCGGCAAAACTTCGACACACTTTTTGGAGTTCTTTTTCTTCTTCGTTGAAAAACCACATTGCATTACCATCCAAATGAAGATTATAATTTATAAAAATTGAACTGAGTTTATAACAAATTTTCACATAATCTGTAAGGCATGAGGTGTTAGTTGTGAGTCTTACTACTCCTGTCCCTAGAGACATCGATAGCGTTTTTCCTGGAGAAAATTGGTTTTTCTATTGGAAAAC
>JAVHRK010000062.1:0-18673 GCA_036171615.1 Bacteriovoracaceae bacterium | reverse complement strand
AGCACTTTAGCCTGTATGTAATTTTTACCTATGTAATTTGTGGGTAAATGTCAGAACAAGATTTCCAAATAAAAAGCTTTTAGGGTATTAATCCAACACTAAATAAATAACATCGGAGAAGGTTGGGCCATTATGGATTCAAATCAATTTTCAGATTTACCAGATTTTTTGAGCGACTGTATAAAGACAATCAAAAAATCTCACCCAAATCAGTCATCATCTCAGCTTGCCAAGAAGCTAGATCTTGCGACTTCTACATTTTCTCGCTTTGAGAATAAGGAAATCAAAAGACCATCTTTTAATCATGCTTTGAGAATAGTTAGAGAGGCTTATTCAGAAGGAAAAGTTCAAGACTTTATTAAAATACATTATCCTGAGATGTATAATAATCTTGCTCAAACCTATCCCGGAAATGTCGATTTAGATTTTATTCCTCCGGAAGCAGAATTGCTTTTTGAAGACTCGACAACCTATGAGCTAATGATGATGGCTACGACCAATGCAGGTATTACAGCAGAAGTAATTCAAACAGAGTTTGGCAAGCGTGGAATTCAAAGCCTTGAAAAACTTATAGAGCGAAATACTCTAAGGAATGTAAATGGAAGATACATTCTTAACACTAAAGTAAATGCCGGCCAAGAAACTGTAAAAAAACTTCTTCATAATTTGGTTAACTCAAGCTATGATCTGCAAACTTTTGGGACACAAAAGAATTGGCTTTCAGTTCAATATGAGTACGTTGATGCCAAAAAGGTCACACCAAAACTTCGTGACATTTACATCAGGGCGAATAAAGACATAAGAGAGCTTTTCAATGCTCCCGAAAATTCTGGTCAAGACGTATTGTGGGCTGGATTAGTTATGGATTCATTAATTAAAAGGATGTCTGACGAACAGTCGGAAACAGATGGGGTAATCCAATGAAAAAAATATTTGTTATTACATTACTTGCGCTAACGACTACGACATTTGCAAATACTATTTCTTTATATAAATTCGATGATGTTGATTCTGTAATCTCAAATGGAAAAAAAGTTTTAATTGAAGATATTCGTGACGGTTTTGACTCAATTAAAGGTATTCAGGTAAGTGAAGATTCAGTTTTGATAAATAGCAATTCAAATGCTCTTATACTTTTGAGAAATACTAGTAACCCATTCCGTAATACTTCAGTATCAGCAAAAGCGGGCGGAGACATGGGCGGGGGTTAAAATAGAGCTAAAGATACAAAATGAATAATATTTTAAATATAATCAGCTATTATTCAAAACATCTATTAAACTTACTTGAGCAGTTTCTACTATATATTCATCATTTATTTATTAAATATAAAATAATAATTCTTGCGGT
Source organism: Bacteriovoracaceae bacterium (assembly GCA_036171615.1). Classification (GTDB taxonomy): domain Bacteria; phylum Bdellovibrionota; class Bacteriovoracia; order Bacteriovoracales; family Bacteriovoracaceae; genus Bacteriovorax. The sequence continues at coordinate 17,323 of JAVHRK010000062.1, read as the reverse complement.
CTGCCTTCCATTGTTTATAGCAACTAGCATTCTCGGAAGATATGTAAAAATCGCAGTGCGAGTAGAAGATTTCGGTGGTTCATTCTTAGAATCATTTCGAAACGTAGAAATCCTAAAAAAAGAATATGATATGGAAGATAAGCTCACGCTTATTTTTCATAAGAAAAATGCACTCTCTGATGATGACTATTGTAAAATCTATCAATGGGTAGCAAATGAAAGAAATACAAACCTAACAATCAAACAGATAAACAGCGCATTTGATCTTCGCTATGTTCAGCATGGTAATAATGATAAGATTTTTTATCCTAAAATATTTTCTGCCCCATGTAACCACGCCATTAATTATGATCAAATAAAAACAAGTCCGTTGCGACATCTCTTTTTTACAGAATCACTTAATGATTTTACTGTAAATATTCAACTTTATCCTTCTAAAGTCGTTTTAAAACACGGAATCTATGATTACAAACACGTACAAAACATTATTGATCACGCAAAGTCCCAACTCCCCTATGAGGTTAAAACAGGTGGCACACTTTTTTTCCAATACTCGGTTCTTAAGGGGATAGATCTTTCAAATTCATTAAATATATTTACTGCATTGCTTTTCATTTCTGGTTTTTATTTTTTTTACCGTTCCAAGATGGCAGCCGGAATGCTTTTATTTTGCATATTTTTTACCAATTCAATTTTAAAAACTTCGATGTATTTACTTGGCCAAAGACTTGACCCTCTTGCGTCATGCATGTTTCTCATGATTACTATTGCAATAATCGAAGATTATGTTTTCTTGAGTTATCTAATATTTAATAAAAAATATGAATTTAAAACTGCTATTAAAAAACTGATTCTTCCTAGTTTTTTAACCTCTTTAACAACAGCAATAGGTTTTGGCTCGCTTATTGTTTCCCCAAATCCTAATATTGTTCATTTTGCAATCTGGACATCGGTTGGGACTATGCTTGAATGGTTTTTAATTTTTATTGTACTTCCCTGCTTTTATGAATTTTCCCCTAACCGCTTTACAAAATACCTTGTTGGCTCAAAAACTTCGGCCATAAACTTAAAATTTCTAAGCCATTTAACTCCAAATAAAATAATGACTAAATTATTATTAATTATTTTCATAATCATTCCTTTTATCTACAGAAACGCAAACTTAAACTATAGTCCATTTGATATGTTTGATAAGTCACATGAAATTTCCAAGTTTAAAGAGTATATTAAAACGACCCGAAGCACTGAGGGAGAAATCTCAGTTGTGTTCGATAACAATGCAAGACCGTCTTTAGATTTTCTAAATCAACTAAGAAAAATTGATAAAGTATCTAATGCTGTTTCAATAGAAGATTTCAAATCACTCTTGACAAAAGTCGAACCGAGTATTGCAAGAATGATTATGGCTGATTTTGAAAGCTCTTCCCTAGGCAAATTGTTTATTGGAAAATCAACTCAAAGAGTCCTTGTTTTTGCCAATTCATATGACACTAAAGATATTCCAACTCTACAACGCAATATTAATTCCCTCTGCAATCAGCTGATGAATAATAACTGCAAAGCAGTAAGTGAAATAATTGTTGCCAAAGATTATGCACTAGGAATTTTAAATACACTTTATGAAAGCTTTATATTTTGTTTTGTTTTAATTATTATCATTATTCTCTGGCTTACTTTTGCTGTAGATAGAAAGCTCAGCCTACCGATTCTATTTTCTGTCATGTGGGCCCCAATTGCACTCCTTGTTTTTGTAATTATTTTACAATTTAAAATCAATGTTATCACTTGTGTCGCTCTTTCAATAATAGTTGGCCTTAGTGGGGATAATGCCATTCAATTTTTGTTAGTTAAAAATGGTCAGCTAGATGATGCTGTTAAAGATTTTGGACAAGCGAGTATACAAAATTTTATTTTGCTTACTCTTGTCTCTTCGACATTAGTATTATCATATTTTAAAACAACACGAGTGTTATCTGTATTAATGATTGCTAGCACATGCTTTATGATTATTGGAGATATTTGGATTTTGAATGGTTTATTGAAAATAAATACTAGAGATCCTCGTTTAGGCAAAAACAAGAATCTCTAGTAAAGTATTATTTTGCTAATTTTAACCAATCACCATTCATATGTGATAAAACTCTAGCCGTTTTAAATACATCATCCTGAGTTTTAATATTGGGAAAATATGGTGCAAACGACGCCACATTATATGCTTTTGCCATTCCCTCTGTGTAGTTTCTATAACTAACTACTCGACCTGCTGCAACTCCGCTGACTATTTTGCGAGACACATTTTTACCAGTTTCAAATGCAATAGGTAAAAATGCCTTTAGATCTTTTGGTGGATTACTAAACCACTCATGATAATTTATTTGAATGACTTCACCTGTAACAGTACTTCTCAATGACTCAATATCTTTTGACCAGATGATACGATTAATTGTTTTAATATTATCAGTTATATTTTCTCTATTTATATTTAAAAAATCTGTATTAACTATATATGAGTCCCCATTCACTCGTCCTATTTCTGAATTTGTCCAAGCATCGTTGAGCCTTTTCATTGCTCTTTGAGATGATATATACGCAAAGCTCATCCATTTTGCACCTGTTGGAAGTAACGTACCTATATGTTCAAACTGAGGTTTTCTAATTACTTTGGAAATCTTTTCTGATGAAACACCATTTACTGCATTTAATATCCCAAAACCATCAAATCCAAATAGAAATCCAATGTCTTTATACAAATCAAATGCTTTATCAACGTTATATGAAACCAAAATTGCAAGTGAAGACAAACTAGAATAAGAAGCACCAAGTGCAATATTTTTTTCGAATTCTCCAATTAGTTTGAATCTTTTTATATTATCAATAAATGATTCATCACCGTATGTAGCCCTTTGATCCCAAATAACGGGTTCTGTTAAATCAAGGGCCTCAAGTCTTTTTGTTGATTTTATTAAGGCAGGTATAATTTCTGTAGCAATATAATTTTGAATTTCTTTCTCGTCTTTAAATGTTTCGACCAATTTTCCATTTGCGGTAATGTAGGGGGAAGTAATGTATTCAAAGCCAGCTTTAATATGCTGATAAGGAAGTAAAACATTTGAATTTGCCGCAATCTTTTTTACTTGAGTTAAAATTTGAGAATGTAAAAAATTAGATTTTTTCTCAAGTAGAGCTGCAAGGCGATATGCAATACCTCTAAAAGATTTAATCGTTTCAACTTGTGTTATATAGAATTTAACATCGTTAGGATAAGAATCATAATTACTATTTAATTCAGTAAGTACAGCTTCAAAGTCCTCACTCGTTTTCAGAGTGTGAACTCGCTTAATAATTTCCTTTAACTTTACAGACATCATCGATTCATCAAGTGATGAAGTATTTGCAGGTCTTCTTTTACTTTCAGAATTTTTTATTCTTTCAACAATTTTGGGTTCATTTACTTCTGGTAGCACGTAAGAGGAGTTAAACTCCGGTCCATAATATTTTTGCGATACTGGTTTAATCTTTGCGTACGTCAAATTAGATGACAGCAAAAATATTAATGTACACATAAACACTTGCTTTAACATTTTTATCCCCCTTATACGATACCTGACCAGCGTGCCATGGTATCACTGATTAAACTAAAATTATTATTACATACAATCAAAAGTGATTATAGAAAAAACGATGGACTGAAATTAACTTGTTTTTAGAATGCCATAAGTAGCTTAAAACTAATGTCTGAATACATCTAAATGCTATTTGTATTGCCCATACTTGTGTTAAATTTTTCCCTAACAAATATGAAAATAGCAATATACCGAACCATTGAGTAATAATTGTTATTACTAAAACAATGGATGACTTCCCAGCTCCAAAAAACGCAAACGTGTAAACCTGCCCCAGCACCTCAATACTTAGAGTTGCAAAAAATATTTGTAAAGGCAGAGTTGCTAAGCCTATCACTGCCTGAGAGTCAGTAAAAATTGACAAAATTTTGTCTGAATAAAGCATTAATGGAAATGAAATTAAAGCAAAAACGATGAACGTAAGTTTTACAATTTTTTTGTTCCACCACATCGCTTCCTCGTACTTACCCGCCCCAATTGACCTTCCAACATAAGTAGCCGACGTCATCCCTAATGCCATTCCAGGATATATAAAAAACAATGAAATGATCATAAGGATATTTGCGGCTGCTAATTCATTTACCCCCAGTCTACCTATGATTGCGAAAAATACTGCATAACTAAGTGCCAAAAAAAATTGCTGACCACTAGAAGGAATTAAATGTTTTAATAAGTTTATATAAATTGTTTTATCAAAAATTTTATTAAAACTATAATTTTCTGACTCAATGAAATGCGCCAAGGCTAGATTAACAATCGAAGCAAATAGCGATGCAGCAACAGATCCAAAACCAATGCCCGTAATTCCCATTCTAGGCAATCCCAGTACCCCAAATGCTAATGAATAACTAAGTATACCATCTACAAAGTATGAACAAATCATAACGCCCAGGTAAATTTTAGGACGACCAATCCCGCTCCAAAAACCTCGAAAGCTGTGTGAAATGCCTATGGCAAAAATTCCAAAGATTCTAATGTTCAAATAATCACAAGCAAGTTGATGTACTATTTTATCTTTAGTCATGTATGCCAGTAGCTGCTGAACATAGTGTTTTGAGAAAAATGTTATAGATAGTCCAATGATTAAAGAAAAAACAATCGCAGCATTTTGTGTATAAGCAATATTTCTTCTTTTTCCTGCGCCTATTAAATTTGCAATTACTGATTGAACTGCGTTTCCCAAACCTATCATTGGGGATGCATGTATAAAAAGAACAAAAACGGCAATTCCGCTTGCTGCCAGAGACGCTATTCCAAGTTTTCCCATTAAAACATTATCAACTACCCCCATAATGTTTTGCAAAACCATGCTAAATAAAATTGGAAAAGAAAAAATAAGTATTTCTTTGTAATGAGGTTTTAACAATTTACTGGCATTCACTAATAGCTCTTTCTATTTCATTAAATAGCAATTCATTGTCAAAAATATTTAATTCACTAATCTTTTCTCGATAAGAATCTAGATTGTTTGAAAAACTATTTATTTCCAAAGAACTTAACTCATCAACTAGTTTAGCGACTCCGAGGTGTTCAAACATTTTCCCACAAAACTTCTGTTCAAACTGCCCGGGCGTTGGGCAATAAAGTAATGGTTTGTTAAATGCAAGTGCATCGATGGCCGAAGAATTTGCAGATACGATTACAAAAGGGGAACGTTGTAAAGATTTTATAAATTCATTCTCATCAAATGCTTTATACTCAACATTATTAACTTTTCGAGGGTTGTTGCTTCCGTAAATTACAAATTCTAATTTACTTCCTTCTAGGATTTTGTCTAGTGAAGGTGGAGCCAAATGCCCCATAGAAACAACCACTGGGCCATCATTGGTAACAGTTTTCCCTGATTCCAAGAATAAATCCCTAACAGGTGTTGGTACATATTTTGCATTCTTGGCGCTAAGTTTAGTTTTCATCGTACCATGTACAAGATATCTATCAGCGTAGGGGCCAACCATTTTTATAGTTTTTATCCAACGCTCCAATTCTAATTTTTCAATTTCATTTAATTCAAAAGGTAACTCGCTCATTCTTATTGTTGTCCAATGGTCACATGAGATAATTGGGACTCTGTAGAAAAATCTTATTAATAAAGCTGCATAAATGGAGTGAGCCTCGAAGTCTGAAATGACAGCAACGGGCCGATTAAATAATATAAAAATGGCAATTCTTAATATGTAAAAAATGGATTTAGGTAATTCAAAAAAAGCTCGTGCAACTACCATTGGTAAACTTATTTTCCCTCCGGCAGTTGCTGCCTTAATTGCATGGTTTTGATGCAAATTCTTAAATTGTTTACTTAGCCATATATTTGCTTGACCAGAACAAAAAATATGAACATCATATTTTTTGCTAAGTCGTATAAACAATGGCACATCCCTTGTCGCATGGCCCATTCCAGCACTCGCAAGTGAAAAAACAATAGCAGCTTTCTTTTTCATATGCTTAATCCTTTAACCGTTAAGATTAGAGCTGTTAGATGGGAGTGAATTGTATTTTCTTTTTTGCCCAAGAGATTTTAAAAGTGGCAATTCAATAAACCTGTATGATAAATATCCCACCAACATTACAACCGAAAATCTTATTAAAACTTTTATACACCATAAGAATGGTGACTGATTAAGTGCTCTCAATGCGATATCTAGACCACCAAAAATCGTAGTATGCCAAAGGTAAATACTATATGACATGATACCAATTTGAACAAAAAAATGAGAAGAAAGAATTTTAGACAAGTATGACTCTCGAAATTGCACCAAATAAATAATAATAATAGCACCCATTATTGAATAAAATGAAAATCCGCCGCCCATTAGAAACTCAGAAAAAAATGAACTTTCTGGTATGTGAAAGGCGATTGGTAAATCTCTGATTAAGACAGAACCAAAGTAGACAAAAACAGCAAAGAAAATGAGGTATGAGTTAATTTTAATTTTATGTCCGTATTGGCTATACAATATTGAAAACAAACATCCAATCATTAAGGAATCAGCTCTGGTATCAAGTGCATAAAAGCAACGTTTCCAGGCAAGAGCAAAACCCTTTTCTATTACCAACTGATGGAATAACTGATAACGATAAATATTAATTCCTACAATTGCAAACACCAGTAAGAAAATAATAATTTTTCTATTAAAATATTTAAGACTGAAAAGATAAAATAGTGGACATAAAAAATAAAATTGTTCTTCTAGGCTCAATGACCAAGTCGCTGTAAATATTCCTAATTCATAACCTTTTGCAACAGCCCAGTTGGAGGCATAAAGGCCAGTAGATATAAGGGTAACATATTCGTTTGTTCCAACTATTGGCTGAAACTTTGAAACTAAGTATGCAATTGTTCCAATACTAAAATATACATAAAATGCAGGAAGAAGCCTTACCGCACGCCTGGTCCAAAATTTGAACAAGTCAATTTGACTTGTTTTCTCAAACTCAGATAAAAGAAGTCCTGTAATTAAAAAACCACTTAAAACAAAAAATAAATCCATTGAAATAACAGCACCAGGCAAAATCGTCGATCCTTTCCATTGTGTATGGCCCAAGAGTACTAGTATGCAACCAATCCCCCTAAAACCATCCAATGCTTTATTCCGATAATATTTCTGTGGCTCAGCACTATTAATTTCTGCCATAAACTCTTGTAAAAAAAACATGATAAGAAACACATGATAAGTTTAGCGTCTGCAATTGAAAACTTTATTCTTTGAATTCTACTCCAATATAGGGCACTATTCCGACCACAATACTCGGTCTTTTGCGTTTTTATTCTCAATTCATTTCTAAAATAGATAAAACAATGCGAAAGTTATATTATTATTTCATTGATAAAAAAGAGACCTTATTTGAAATTTACCACAAACATCGATATAGATTCTTTAGTTGCATTAAAAAAAGTAAATACTCTGCTCACAAGTAAATTAATAGATATTTATTGTGAGGAGAATCAGCTTGATCGTATGAGTATGGATGGTGCTTATACTTTTCTTGGCAAAATTCATTCGACTAAAGTTGCAGTAATAATAACTGACTTTAGAGTTTTTGGAGGAAGTTTTTCTAAGAAGAACTCCAGACGAGTTTGCAGTTTTATAGATTATGCTTACAAAAATAAAATACCCTTAATTTTTGGTTTAAATTCACTGGGTGTTCGTTTTATCGAAGGAAGAACTGTATTTGATGATGCATTTTCTATAATTGCCAATTTATCCAAATTTAGAAAAGAAAATCTTTTATTAACATTGGGTATAGGTAATGTTCTTGGTATAAGTGCACTTATTTTTGCACAGGGCCACTATCGATTAGCACTAAAAGATGATGCCGAATTTAATTTAACGGGGCCTGAGGTACATAAAATATTTTTTGGCAAAACTGATGCTAAATTTAGTGATTACTCAAACTCATCAAATCAGTTTTCAACAAATTCCTTAATACACGAGATTTTTACAAATCAAGAAAACATGTACAAAGCAACTCATGATCTTATTGATTTAATTTTTAATTTAAACTCATCTGATAAAACTAAAATTAATAACCATTCTGATGAAACTGAAGATGGTGGTTTTTTATTAAGACATAACGAAATAGAAAATTTAAAAAAGATAGAAGAATGTTTGGGTGATAAAAGAATTGAACTTTTCTCCCAAAAAGGACTAATTGTCAGAATTTATATTGCAAAAATAGGAAAGCAAAATATTGGTTACCTTGTAAACCCACCAGGCCACCCAAATAATTTAATAAATGTCAAAGCTGTCGAAAAATCTATTGCTGCTATCGAGCTATTTAAAGTATTAAAACTTCCTGTTGTTAGTATTCTAGACAGCCCTGGCGCTGACCCAAGAAAAAATGAAAGCGATCATGATGCAGTAATGAAAATGATTCAACTCGTACATCTGATGATTGATTATCCCTACACAAAGATGGGCATAATAAATGGCCGTTGTTTTGGCGGAGCAGGCATGTTTAATTTTCCAAAAATTTTTGGTGGAAAACGAAACTATGCTGTACTTGGAACAAAGATGGGAGTCATGTCTAAAGAAATAATAGACTCGATACTCACCAATAATGGCCGTCTAAAAGAGCTATGGGAAACAAATTCAAAAACCGAATTACATGATTTATCAGATTTAGTTGATATTAAAACGATAGATGAAATTATATCAGTAAATGAAATTAGAACAAGTATTGAAAAAACACTCTTGGGAGATAACAATGAGCCAAATTGACATTAATCCAAAAATTGTTCAGAAATTAAGTGAACAAAACCTAAGTAAATCACTCTATCTAATTGCGTTCGATTGGATATCAATTGCAATAATTATTTATTTCACTAAATTATATTTTAATCCACTAACTTATTTACTTGCTGTGATGTTAATTGCAAATAGACAACATGGTCTTCTAATTTTAATGCATGACTGTTCACATAATCGATTTACAAATAATAATAAGCTAAATGACTTACTTGGAGACTTTTTTACGGCATGGCCTTTATTTATACAAATGAAAGCCTATAGGGAAAAGCACAACGCTCATCACCGATATTCTAATACTAGTAATGATCCTGATTTTATACTCTCCCGTTACCCAAAATTTCGTTTTGAAATTTATAAAATGCTTATCATGGATTTCCTAGCATTAAACACGTTTGCACAGTTTAAACAAATTGGAGAATTTCAAATACAGACCACAATTATCGAAAAAACATTAAGGGCCATGTTTTACATTACAGCATTAGCTCTTATTATCTATTTAGGAGTATATAAATCATTTCTACTATTTTGGATCGTCCCTGCATTCACATGGTTAAAAGTATGCTTACGTCTTAGATCCATCTCGGATCATTCTGGATTGCAACATCTTGAGGGACCTTTCGATACGCGTACGGTTGTTCCGAATATCTTTGATTTACTATTTATAGCACCTCACGATTCAAGTTATCATTTTAGTCATCATGCGTTTGGAGCTGTACCTTGTTATAACTTAAAAAAAATGCATAAAGAAATTATGAACTCTAAAGATGCAGACCGAGTTCATGTCACTAATGGATACTTCAATTTATTTAGTGAATTCCCTATGAACGAAAATCAAATAGCAGACGTTGAAAAGAAGATGAATGTTTCATTTTCAATTAATATGCCCACTACTTAGTATTCTTTAAAATGAAAATATTAATTACAGGCGCAACTGGACTATTGGGATCACACTTATGTAAATATGCTCTTGAGCATGATTACGAATTATTTGCTCTTGTACGAAAAATTTCCAATAAAAGCTATCTGGGCGAACTTGACACTCACGCGAACTTAACAATTATCGAAGGAAGCTTGGATAATTTTCCTCTACGTGAAAGTATGTGTTTTGATATTGTCATACATACTGCTGCACTTGTAACTTCTGACTCAAGTCAAAAGAAGATCATATGGGAAACAAATCTTGAAGGTACAAAATTACTTTACAATAAACTTCAAGGACGATTTAAACAGTGGGTTCAAATTTCATCTATCTCGACGATGTGTAATGGAAACCATGCAATCGTTAATGAATCCCACCAAGGAAATGCAAGACAAACAGAATATGCTTTATCAAAACTAGCTGCTGATGAATGGATTTTAAAAACTGAGCCAAAGGCTTTAATTATTCACCCCACATTTATGTTAGGAACATGGGACGCAAAACCAACTGCAGGAGCGTTGTTTTACGCACTGAAATTTAACAAGATTCAATGCATTGAAAATAATTATAAAAACATTGTAGCGGCAAGTGATGTTGCTAATGGTATTTTTCAAGCAATATCACACAATCTGTCTGGACATTTCATACTTGGCGGTCAAAATGTTTTAATTAGTGATTTCCTAAAATTGATTGCAGATGAAATGAATATCAAACTAAAATTAAGTGAAAAAACGATCTCAAGCGACACACCTGACTTCATAAAAGAACTTTGCTATTCATCTAAGGTCAGTTGCGATAAAGCACATACTAGTTTTGGCTACTCATTCTCAACGCCTTTAGAAACTGTCATCAAGGAGACAATGGACTATTTTGAAAAATTTAAAATATTAAAAAGAAATAGGATTGGTTAGAATGAATAAAACCACCTCACACCTAATTCAAATACAAAAAATACTAAGTCAAAATCAAGATCTACAACCCAAGATTAGCATTGAAGATATAAAACTTGAAACTAGATTCCGCGATGACTTAGGCTTTGACAGTTTGGCGACTGCTTCGTTATTTTATGAACTTCAAGAGCACTACCCACACCTTGAAGAAAAAGAAATAACGAAATGGGTAACAATACAAGATTGTATAAAATCAATGAGTAAAAATGAAACTATTAGATAATTTCATAAACTTAAATCATAAATTTTTTTTTGAACTCGTTCAAATTAATACCCTAGCTGAGCAAGTAAAAAAAATAGTTGATCAAAAAGATGTCTCTGGAAAGGAAATATATCTATACCATTCAGATCCAATTAAATTTTCTCTTTTCTTTTTATATTTAATTGACCAAGGAGCAGCTCCGATTTGTCTTCAAAGCGCTAAAGCACCACACGGTAGCGGATGGCACATATTAGAGGATCAATGGATTGGTGAATTTGTCCAAAATACTCTATATAAAAATCCTTACTATAGTGTTCTTACCTCAGGAACAGTTAATCACCCAAAAAGATGTGATTTTTCAATTGAAAACGCAATAAGTAATGCCAGGGCACATAGTGAATCATTTGAAATGAGCAACGATTTAGAAATTATTCAAACTCTACCCGTTTATCATTCATTTGGTATTATTGCTTACATATTTACTCCTCTCGTTTTAAAAACGAGTATTAATTACTGTGTAGGATTAGTCGGAAGCAAACTCTTTTCAAAGTATGACGATTCACTTAAGTTAATCCTACACACAAGTCCCGCGCAGGCTCGATTTATGTTAAAAGAAAAAAATCCTCCTCCGCGTTCGCTTAAAAAATTAACCATTGGCGGCGGTGCGATCTCGTTCAAAGAGCTAAAATTACTAAGCTATAAATTTCCACAAACAGAATTTTATGTTTCTTATGGACTTACCGAGGCTGGCCCCAGAGTATTAACAGGAAAACTAGACACGACTTTCTTAGACACGCTAAATATTTCAGATCATTCATGCTGGATTGGCACACCTTTAAATGGAGTTGAAATCAGAACTTCAAATAATCTTACTAATAATGGCCAACTTCAATTAAAATCACCATATTTAAAACTTAATATTAATATTGATGAGCAAACAGAAGATGGTTGGTTTCTTACAAGAGATCAGGTTTGCATTAACCATAACAATGCGTTCTTTTTATCTCGAAGTGAAGACTTGATTAAATGTGGTGGAATTAGCATATATCCCAATGATGTCGAATATTCTGTTAGAAATTGGCCTGAGGTTACAAACGCAATATTACTTAAAAAGCAAGACCTCACTTATGACGAAATTCCTTACCTGTTTATCGAAGGAACGATAACAGAAAGTAAGGCAAATGAATTGCTGGTAAAAGAAATTAATTACTCCCATTTAATTAAAAAAATTATAATACTTGATTCATTTCCAAAAATGTCACTTGATAAAATAGACAGGAAAAAGCTTTATGATTTTCTCGGATAGTAAATTATGAACACTTATGAAAACATTTACATTTCAAAAATAGCACACTACCTACCTGAGCGAATCGTAACCAATGATGAAATCATTAAAAATCATAGTTTAAAAATCAAAAGTTCATGGATTGAAAATCATCTTGGAATTAAAACCAGGCGATGGGCCAACGATGACCAAACAACAAGTGATTTGATTGTGAATGTATTAAATCAGCTTAATGGTTCTGAAGCTCCCATTTTTTTGTCTACCATTTCGCCTGACCATCTAACACCATCAACATCATCTATTGTAAAAAGAAAAATGCATTGGAGTGGCAATGATTTTACAATTGACTTAAATGCCGCCTGTGCTGGTTTTATTTTTTCACTAGAGTTTTGTGCTTTATATCTTTCATCATCTTCTGTTGAAAAAGCTTACTCTATGGCCGCGGAAATGCGGAGTCGTTTTTTAAATATGGAGGATAGAAGAACAGTTTTTCTATTTTCAGATGCCTCTGCTGGAGTTCTTGTACATAAAAAACATAATGATTCTATTGCGAAGCTAAATTGGACACACATTTCAACTGAAAGTACTATTGAACCCGAAATCTTAATTCCATCTGGTGGTGCAAAATACCCTCTCTCAATTGCAGCTTTAAATCAACAAGACCACAAAATAAAAATGGTTGATGGAGCCTTAATTACAAATACGATTGAAGCAAAACTAGTCAGTGAAATTAATAAAATACTAAAACTAAGAAACGAAGATATTGGATCATATGACTTTTTTGTATTTCATCAAGGCAATGGAAAACTTATTATAAATATCTTAGAACAATTAAACTTACCTCCAAACCAAACTCATATTAATTTTGACAAGTATGGCAATTCTTCAAGCGCAAGTCTTCCTGTTGCTTTATCAGAAGCTCATCAACTTAAATTAATTAAATCAAATCAAAAAGTATTATTAGTTGCAATGGGTGCTGGACATCACTTAGGTCTTGCGGGCCTACACTGGGTTTGAAGTTCCACCAGAAACTTCAATCACCGTACCTTGTACATAGCAATTAGGATGAATTAACATGTCTATAACTGGATTTAAATCATTTAGATTGCCTAAACGAGAAAGTGCAACACTGGATTCAATCTTTTTTTTGACTTTTTCATCTGATAAATATTTGTCATTTCTTTTTGTATGAAATACGCCAAGTCTAATAGTATTGGCTATTATATTAGCCCCCCCATACTCATGTGCCACATACTTCATTAAAGCTTCAATTCCTGCCTTAGCAATAGAATAAACAGAATAGCCCTTAACTGGATAGGTCGTTGTCATGCTAGAAATAAAAATCATTCGTCCAAAATTTTGTTTTTTAAATATTGGTAAAACTTTGCGGATTAGCCAGAAGTTTCCCATTATGTTGGCGTTTATAAATTTTTCGGCATCTTCCCATGGGATAGCTTCTGTTTTAAGTAATTTATAAGTTGGTGTTGCGGCACAAAGAATGACAGCATCTAGTCCCTCTTTTAACAAATTATCCAACTGATCTTCGTACATGGCGGGATTACATAAATCAAACTTAATATGCTCACTGCTTATATCGCTTGAAGTTAGAAACACATTATGCCCATGCGTCTCGAGATGTTCTTTGATCGATTTGGTGACCATTGAATTTGCGCCAGTAATTAATACCTTCATTATAAAACTCACCTTTTAAATTCATTTTATTACTTTTTCATATTACAATTAATCGTAGTACATAAATTAGATATTGCAAATTATGTCCCCATTTTGTTAAATGAGAGTATTGAAATATGGAAAATAAAAACTTAAAAGTAGCTGCGGCAGATTTGATCACTATATTGCTTACTTATGTGCCCATTATTTTTTCAATTACAACAACCTATTTTATCTTAACTTTTATTATTAATATAATTTTAAAAATTACATTATTACCAATTTTAATACAATTAAATTTTATTTTAGCAATTTTTATTGTCAGGATTTGTTTACCCAAATTAAAGGCAGGTGTTTACCTTGTAGGTAACAATAAAAAGTTTCTAACTTGGTATGCTCACTCGATGCTAACTCGATCGGCTCGCTGTTTTGGTATTCACTACCTTATTCACAGCACATCAATATTTCGTTGGTTATATTGGTTAGCTCTAGGTGCGAAAATCCCTTATGATATGAGTACTTCTTATAAAATAACTATTCATGATGCTCCTCTTATTTCTATAGGGAAAAATACTATTTTAGCTGAAGATGTTGAAATATCTGCTCATCTTTTAAGAGGCGATAAAATATTAATTGCTCCTGTTACGATTGGTAGCAATGTATTTATTGGAAGAGACTCTTATATTGGTCCAAGAACTAAAATTGCCAACAATGCATGGATAGGTATGAAAAATTCTTTATCAAGCGCCACTATATCTGAAAATGAAACAATTGATTCCTATTCTTGGCATAATGGAAACCCAAAAAAAGATAAATAATTTTTTCAAATAGATTTTTCAAACAGATAAGCACTCTTGCATATCATTTCCAAATCATCCGACTCTGGAATCCAAGCAAGAATACGTTTAACTTTGGCTGAATTTGCTATTAATTGTGCCACGTCACCTGGTCGTCGTTCAGCTTCAATCACGTGAAAATTAACTCCTGAAACCTTTCTAACCATTTCAATTACTTCCCGCACACTAGAACCGTGGCCATACCCACAATTAAAAAGATTAGATTCCCCATCGTCAAGCAAGTATTTTATTGCTAAAACATGAATTTGCGCTAGATCTATGACATGGATATAATCTCGCAATCCTGTGCCATCAGGTGTTGGATAATCAATTCCAGTAATATTCATAGATTTTCTTTTCCCACATGCTGTCTCTGAAGCAATCTTTACAAGATGTGTTGCATTTTTTGATAATTGTCCATATTTTAATGAAGCTGACGCTCCAGCAACATTGAAGTAACGAAGTATTATTGATTTTAATCCAAATTCATTTTCTGAGTCACGAATAATTTGTTCACTAAAAAGTTTAGAAAATCCATAAGGGCTCACTGGTGCAACAGGTGAGGTTTCACTGATTAATAATTCAGAAGTATTACCATAAATAACAGCAGTGGAAGAAAATACAAAGTTCTTTATATTGGCATTTCTACAAGCCTCAATAACTGAAATTACGCCC
This sequence comes from Bacteriovoracaceae bacterium, assembly GCA_036171615.1. Classification (GTDB taxonomy): domain Bacteria; phylum Bdellovibrionota; class Bacteriovoracia; order Bacteriovoracales; family Bacteriovoracaceae; genus Bacteriovorax. The sequence continues at coordinate 1,913 of JAVHRK010000062.1, read as the reverse complement.
GCAGTATTATTTTGATAGTATTCTATTGGCTTTTGAATTGATTCTGGAACAATTAGCTTCGCTGCCAAATGAATAACACCATTGATTTTCTCTTGTGCTAAAATACTTTCGACAAGCTTAGTATTTAAGACTGACCCTTGAATAAATTTTGCTTGAGGATTGATAAGTTGTGTAAAACCAGTGGATAAATCATCATAAATAATAACCTCAAACCCAGCTCTTACTAATGCATCTGAAACATTAGAACCAATATACCCTGCTCCTCCTGTAACTAGAATTTTCTTTTTCATATTAGATATATTTTGACTTAATTATTAAAGTTTGTAAAAAAAAAGACTAGAGCAAAGGAGAACGCTCTAGTCTTAAATTTATTCGAACTTGTTGTGTTTTTAAATGCTAACGGCCAGGCTTCAATTCTTCAATCAATTATTAGTAAAACTAACCAGCATCTGCCTAATCACCTGAAGCCTGTCATAATTAAGCTTCATCAGCATTTCATCAATTTCCAGAACGATCTCCTCCCTAATCATATCCTTGGCCTCAATCATTTGCTTAAAGGCATGCTCCGTTACTCCATGGCCTTTTAAAATTCTTTTAATCCACTCTGGACTTAAATCAATACGCCCATTCTCTAAAGCCGTCAGCGTCGATTTATTTGTCCCTACAAGCTCCGCCGCTTTCTGAACCGACAGTTTCTTTTTTTCCCGAATGGCCCGGATAATTTTAACTTCCCGAGTAATAATCTTAGTATCAAACCTCTTTCCCATAATTTCTTCCTTACCAACTACTCAAAACGTTAGATGGGAATGTTTCGAACCCCAAACTAGATAGAGTAGCTGAATCAAAATAGTAATTTAGAAGTCAGTAGCAACTGGATATTGGATAGCCGACAAGATCAAAAAAAACTCGAAGCCAAACCGAAGCCACATAAAAGCCAACGAGGGTGATTTTGAGTAATGTCGGGTAATAGTGAAGATGCTGAAATTGATTCTCAAATAGAAGTTAAACTCTTGTTAATATAAATGAATTTAGAAACTTAGATCTCTAAATTCGGTTTTTAAAAAATGTTGTGAAATAATCTGTTACGTATGGTGCACCCTGAGGGATTCGAACCCCCGACCAATGGATTCGAAGTCCACTACTCTATCCAGCTGAGCTAAGAGTGCATACAGATGAGATTTTCAATGTTATAATCATACAATGAATTCTTTGATCAGTAAAAATATTTCTGGATACCAGCTACTAGATTCAGGTTTTGGAAAAAAACTTGAAATTATTGCAGGTGTATGCGTTGAACGCCCTTGCCCTCAAGCTATTTGGGCCCCTAAACTAAATGAAAGTGAATGGAAAAAAGCAACCTCAGTCTGTATTCGTAAGTCCGACGGTGGTGGAATTTGGCAGCATAAAACAAGCAAGGCCCCTGAAAATCTATTGTTAAATTGGACAACTCAAGAGCAAAAAGCTCTATCCTTTAAATTAAAATTTACCTCTTTTGGCCATTGTGGGGTTTTTTTTGAACAAGCGGCGGTTTGGAATACATTAGTTTCAGAAGCAACAAGCCTACAAAAAAAATTACAAAGACCAATTAAGTTTTTAAACCTTTTTGGTTACACTGGTTGTGCGTCTCTAGCTGTCTTATCGACTGGCGCTGAAGTCTTTCATGTGGACAGTTCAAAGGGTGTTCTGACTTGGGGGAAAGAAAATGTTTTTGAATCTAAACTTGATGCCTCTAAAATTAAATTTGTTCAAGAAGATGTACGTGCATTTTTAAAACATTCTATTAAAAAAGGTTTTAAGTACGATGGTATCTTGGCAGATCCTCCAAGCTGGGGTCATGGGGCCAATAAAGAACTTTGGATGCGAAATGGCGTTCAGAAAAACCAACCTCTGCATTTAAAAAAGACGTTACCACT
>JAVHRK010000061.1:0-4086 GCA_036171615.1 Bacteriovoracaceae bacterium | reverse complement strand
CAGTCCATCATTCCGGCACCAGTTTTTTCTCTTAATTCAGAAACAAGTTTTGCACTAATTGCTGTCATATAATTTTCCTATCTTTAAATTGTTTTTAAATCCTAACTATTCGTCTTTTAAATCGATGTCTTTTTCATATTTAGAAATAATTTCTTTTTCTAAAGCAACATCTCTTGAAGAATCTTTATCTTTTAAGATTTTGTTATTTTTCTTCGCAATTGAAGTTCCTTCAGTTACAGAATTAGCAAAATATTCTGTGAACATAGCAACTGATTTCATTGCATCGTCGTTTCCGGGAACAACATAATCAACACCTGTTGGATCACAGTTAGTATCTGTAATTGCAATAACTGGAATTCCAAGTTTATTAGCTTCTAAGATGGCAGTTCTTTCACTATTAGGATCGATAATAAAAAGGGCACCTGGCACTCTTCTCATATCTTTTATTCCACCCAAGTTTTTTTCTAACTTGATTACTTCTTTTTCAATATTAATTCTTTCTTTTTTTGTAAGTAATCCAAAGTCTCCAGTTTCTTTCATTTTTTCAACTTTTCTTAGTTTATCAATTGAAAGAGCTACTGTTTTAAAATTTGTAAGCATTCCACCTAACCATCTATTAGTTACATAAAAAGCTCCGCACTCTTCTGCTGATTTTTTTACAACATCTTGCGCTTGTCTTTTTGTTCCAACAAAAAGGATTGGCTTTCCTTCTGCTGCAGTTTTTTTCAAAAATTCGTACGCATCTTTTGCAAGAGGAATAGTTTTCGCAAGATCGATAATATAAATACCGTTCTTCTCACCATAAACATATTTCTTCATTTTTGGATTCCACTTTTCAGTTTGGTGACCGAAGTGAGCGCCGGCCTCTAAAAGAGACGTTAGGGACAATTCATTAGACATAGATACTCCGTTGGTTAATCGAATCGTCTGTGAGCCATTTTAATGGACCAACATTTCAGACGACTGAAATTTATTAATAAGCTATTTTTAATAGCATACGTAGGTAAATTGAGCAAGAATAAAGCTTGTTTTGGCTATGGGATACTCTCTGTTGAGCAAAGCACTTTACGTGGTTTTGCTCCTTGTGCAGGACCTACAATTCCATTAGCTTCCATTTCTTCAATAAGATTCGCAGCTCTATTATAGCCAACTCCAAGTCGACGTTGAATAAGTGACGCACTCGCAGATCTATGCTCTATAACTACTCTAACTGCATCGTCATATTTTTCATCTTTTCCATTTAGCTCTACTTGTACCCCGCCACTAGGTGTTGAACTTTCGTCCTCGCCACCGTTCTCGATAAACTCCATTACGTCAGATCTAAAATTGGGCGGCATACTCATTAATTGTATCGCCAATTGTTCAATCTCATCTTCATCTACAAAAGAAGAGTGAATTCTTGTCGTATCAACACCATATTTGTACAACATATCACCTTTTCCAAGTAATTTTTCTGCTCCCATTGCGTTTAAAATAGTTCTTGAATCAACTGCGCTTGTAACTCTAAATGATACTCTTGTAGGAAAATTTGATTTAATTAAACCTGTAATAACATCTACAGATGGACGCTGTGTAGCAACGACTAAATGAATTCCAGAGGCCCTAGCTTTTGCCGCCAATCGACAAATATTTTTTTCGATATCTTTTCCAACCTGAGTAAGAATTAAATCAGCAAATTCATCAATTATAACTACAATATATGGCAACTCATAAGTTTCTTCAGAAGAATCACTATAGAATTTTCTAATATGTGAAATTAAGTCAGGTGTCGCACGTTTTAATTTGTGATTAAAACCTTCAATATTTCTAACCCCAAATTCTGTCATTATTGAATATCTTCGTTCCATTTCCTGACAGGCCCATAATAGGGATATTGATGCAGTTTTTGCATCAGTAATTACTGGCATAATTAAATGTGGGAGTTTAGCGTAAAGTGCTAATTCTAGTTGTTTAGGATCGATTAGAATTAGTTTCATCTGGTTGGGTGATTTTTTTATGAGCAATGACACTAAGATTGAATTGATAAATACAGACTTACCTGCTCCTGTTGATCCTGCAACTAACATGTGTGGCATAGCAGCTAAATCAACGACAACTGGTTCCCCAAAAGCATCTTTTCCCATAGCTAATGGTAACTGATGAGTCGTGTTGATAAATTCTTTTGAATTAATCATTTCATCTAAAAAAATAATTTCTCTTGGGTTTCGTGGAACTTCAATTCCAACAGTCCCTCTGCCTTTCATTGGATAAACCATTCTTATAGGAGCACCAAGCAAGGCAAGACTTAAATCTTCGACAGCAGATGTAAGTTTAGAAATCTTTTCACCAGTGCCAAGCTCCCATTCAAAGGTATCTACAACTGGTCCTTTTAATACATTAATAATTCTTCCTTCAATTTTAAACTCTGCTAATTTAAATTGAATTTTTGAAATTATGTCTAAAAAATATTTATCGTCAGGATGGCTTGAGCGTTGTTCTGGTTTTTGATGTGTTGAAATTTTAATTAACCCATAATACTTATCATCAGAAATTTTTTGCTTTAATTTTTGATCAGCTGTAGTTGAATTAATAGGCATAATAGGAATATTTTCAAAATCAGTATTCAAGTCTTCTGCTATTGAAGATACATTCTCCTCAATTGATTCCGGCATATATAAGATAACGCTCTGATCTTCTGGAATTATTTCAGCGGATTCATTCTTTTCAACAGGATTATAAGTTAAAATATTTTTTTGAGTTGAAGAAAATTTGTCTTTAAACGAAGAATAATAGGTATTAAATTTTGACTGAAAATTGAGTAGTGTTGCTTTTGAAATTGGAGATTTTATTGTGTCAGGTAATGACTTGAAAGATAGAATAAATTTTTCTCTAAAAGTTCCCCATAAAAAAGTACTTAAAGATAAAATTAAAATAGCAAAAATAATTAAACCAGAAAAATAAGAATTAATGGCCTGATATAGACCCAATCCAATTGTATCTGGAGAAATAAAGTAGATTAGTGATAGAGAAAATATCACAAGAGATAAAAAATTAGACGTATCAATTATATCGGCACGCTTAGAATATTTTAAAACATAAAAAATTGTAAAAATAGTAAATGGTAATACAACCCATGAACCAGAATAGTAATTTATAAAATTCAATAGACTTACTGAATAATAACTAAAGAACCCATTAGAGGAAGAAGCTGAAGAAATTGAAAGATAATTATCTGGCATTGTATCGCGATAGTAAAAAGTCGCAACACTTGCAATGGTAAAAATAAACAGGGAGAAAAGTTGAGATTTAAGTATTTTTATATTCATACTTAAATATTTTACATGATGTTAAAACAAAGAGAAGCTGTAAAAATAAAAAACCCCTGTTTTTGACAGGGGTTTTTAAAATAAAGAGGGTGCATCGACCTTTTCTCACACCAAGTTTCCCTGGCACTACCTTCGGCGCTGAAGAGCTTGACTTCCGAGTTCGGGATGGGATCGGGTATTTCCTCTTCGCTAATGACACACCCAAACTGGATATATCTAAAAATTTTCTTATTTACAACTTATTTCTTATAATTCTGTAACATTCACAAAACAAGATCAGATAAAATGCGAACCCATATAATCAAAAAAAAGCAGAACGACAAATTAGTATTGGTCAGCTGAAAGCATTACTGCTCTTACACCCCCAACCTATCAAGCTCCTAGTCTAGAAGCTGTCTTAATAGAAATCTTATCTTGTTATAGGCTTCCCACTTAGATGCTTTCAGCGGTTATCCCTTCCGAACTTAGCTACCCGGCGGTACAGCTGGCGCCATAACCGGTTCACCATAGGTTCGTCCAACCCGGTCCTCTCGTACTAAGGTCAGATTAACTCAAATTTCTTACGCCCACGGAGGATAGAGACCGAACTGTCTCACGACGTTCTGAACCCAGCTCGCGTACCGCTTTAATTGACGAACAGTCAAACCCTTGGGACCTGCTCCAGCCCCAGGATGCGATGAGCCGACATCGAGGTGCCAAACCTCCTCGTCGATGTGAACTCTTGGAGGAGATCAGCCTGTTATCCCCGGAGTACCTTTTATCCGTTGAGCGATGGCCCTTC
>JAVHRK010000060.1:0-4176 GCA_036171615.1 Bacteriovoracaceae bacterium | reverse complement strand
ACGGTAAAAACGGCGATAATGGAAAAGATGGTAAAGACGGAAACGACGGTAAAAATGGTGCAAATGGAAAAGATGGTAAAGACGGAAACGACGGTAAAAATGGTGAAAATGGAAAAGATGGTAACCATGGAAAAGATGGAGTAGACGGTAAAAACGGCGATAACGGAAAAGATGGTAAAGACGGAAACGACGGTAAAAATGGTGAAAATGGTAAAGATGGAAACGACGGTAAGAATGGTGAAAATGGAAAAGACGGTAGCAAAGGCGAAAAAGGTGATCAAGGAGATAAGGGCGACAAAGGTGACCGATAAGAAAATATTAAATTAAAAATTTAAATAAAAAAGGCCCAGGTTTATCTTGGGCCTTTTTTTAATCAAAAAATTATACGTGGCCATACAACACTTCATTCTATTTTACAAAAAAAATAAAACGCCTAAAATTTAGTCAGTCTAATGTAAAAAGAAAATTCATTTTCATAAAACACTCATATGAAATCTATGTTTTAGATCATCGTTTTTTGGCAGAGGAATTGCAATTGTAACACCAAAAGGTGTGTTATATGAAAAAAGTAAAATTTCTAATAGTTTTAATTTTATTTATTACAAATTCAGTTTGGTCAGTCGAACTAGAGCATTTAGATTTAAAAATGGATTTAGAAATTCGAGTAGATCACCTCCTGGAACTTGAAAATGCCAAAGAGGAGAGCAATGTAGATTTAAAAAATGATTTAGGAAATCAGGAAGACAATAGCTTAGGAAGTGAAAACACCAAAGTAGACAGCGCTGTAGTCGAAGAACCCAAAAAAGAAACTACAACTGAAGATTATACATACGATGAAATTTCTAAAATTAAAAATGATAAAGAAGTAGTTAGTTCTATTATGTGGAAAGCAGAAATACAAAGGATTAAAAGTAAGTTTTCCAACCTAGAGAATAATAAAAACATTATCAACCATTTTACGAGTAACCTTCATAGTTTTTTAAACAAATCAGATAGTCATTGTGAAATTAGTTTGATTTCAGAGCTACTTACAGAATTTAAAAATTCAAATATTGCAAAAACTAAAGAAGAGGCACTTGATGTTTTCAAGATGCTACGTCTGAATAATGAGATTGATGATATTATGTACGAAATTCTAGAGTACTTAGTTTCTGATTTTTATAGTATGGGAAAAGTTAATCTGACTGTAAAACCAATTCATAATATTTTTAAGGACTATAAACGAAAATCTGAAGGGTATAATTTAGTAGAGCTTTTTAAGTCTTTTAAAAGCTATCCGAATGAAAGCAATAGTTGTGCATATGTTGAGTATTTTAAGATTCGAAATCAGGTTGGAAGTTATAAAGATACAATTTCGTCCAAAAATAACGATGTAAATGATTTAGCATATATAGCGTATACAAAAAACATATTATCCTTAGAAAATTATAATAAAATAAATTTCTTATCACAGAAAAGTAATATTCAGGAACGACAAATTTGGCTGAACGATTATTTTAAAATTATTTTTTCTGCAAAAAATAAGATGATTCCAAAAAATAGAGAATATGAAGTCGTTAAACTTGATCAAGAAAATCCATTTTCAACAGAAATAATTAGTCGATTTTCAAAAGTAACGAGAAGAAAACTTCTCTACAGAAAATATAATGAGGATCAAATTATCATGATTGCTCAAGTCATGAAAAAAGCCTCTCAAAGAATGGGAGTAGACGCTGATACAAAAACATCTACGCCATATTTGATTCAGGAATTTAACATACTCAATCAAGCTGGAGCGGCCGAAAATTATGTTGAGAGAATAGAGTTAGATACTCAGGATCAATTTAATTTAGCAAGAAAGCTGTTAAGAAAAGATATGGTTGCATTGCAAATGATGGAAACATTCCAAAAAGTTGTAATAACTTATGAAGACTTGGTAATGGCTTCTCTGGAAACAGGTTACATCTCCCTCGATGATTTAGATTACGTAACTAAGTATGATGAGCTTTGGAATCCGAAGGTTTCTAAATTTGACAGATTAATGAGTATGACGTTTAGAGTTGCAGGATATGCTACTTTCTTCCTGCCTCCTCCATGGAACGTAACAGCTGCACTGAGCTTAGCAATTATTGACGGTATTGTAGATAGCAAAAATATAAATGGAGCATCAAATGACAACCCTAACACGTTTATTGAATAAAAGTATATTTTGCCTATTCGCTTTTTCAAGTCTCGCATCTGCTGAGACAGCAATTTGCTCTAGAGATGCTGATGTATTGATTAGAGATAATAAAGAAGGGTATAGTATTGTATCAAAAAAGCTAGAAGATTTATTTTGTGAAAATAAATTTGAAGGTAAATATTTTAAAATTGTAAATGCTACAAGTGATGAAGCAATTTCTTTTGATGATACAGATGTAAATTTGCTTAAAAAAGCAGCGAATGTTTATTATCATCTTACGGTGGCCAGAAATTATTGGATGAAAGATGTAAAATCCAAGTATGTAGAAAGTTTACCGCAAACAATTGTCCGTTTAGATATTACAAATGCTTTTTCAGATGTTAGACATTTTAAAAATGTTGAGCTTGAAAAAAATAATAATAATGCATGGTCGATACCTGCAGGTCATGAGCCGGCTTTTTTAAAGCATCCAAAATCGTGGGGAAAAGAAATATGGTTTAGTCCAATGAAACAAATTGAAACCAGAAGCCTTGTTGAATCAGATGGCCATAATCCTGTTCATGAAAGTTTAGTTTTAATCAAAGACCCCTTGATTGATTACAGTGAAAACTCTTTGATTTATACTGGACTGAGTTTAATGGTTGCTCCCCCTATTAATCAAAGTTATCTCTTACAAACAGCTATAACAAATTTGGGAATGTTGGCCATCCTATATGGATCGGTTGAAATCACAAAGCATATGGATAAATTATTTGTTGAAAAATATTATTATATTGAAACTGCAATGATTCCCGAAATTGTTTATCATGAATATGCACATGTTGCGATGTCAGATCATTTAAAAACAGTACATTCAGTTCCGGTGATAGAAGGGATGGCCGATTATTTTGCCTCTCGAATTGCTAAACGAGAAAAGATGTACGAAAAAATGGATAATTTTTCGACCAATAGATATAAGGACATTAATAATAAGTCTCTCTATTCACCTTATTTAGAAGGTGCTTGGAATGCTACATCCGATTTTAGTTTAAGTTTACTTTGGAAGGGAAAAAAAGAATTTGATATCATAAATACAAATAGAATTAAAAAGGGGCAGAACATAATAGCAGATTATGATCAATTAGTTTTTAATGCACATTTCGAACTTGATGAAACATCCAATATCGAAAATGGATTAACAAAGGCACTTGTTAATGCTTGTAAGCAAAGTTGTAGCTCTACAAGAGCGGGTGTAAATACATTGCAATATGTTTTTGAAGCAAAAGGACTCAATTAATTAGTTAAAATTTTGGTGAGTTTATTTATTCTATTTTTAAATAATAAAAATAATAATAAAGACATAAACAATAGGCCCAACGCTAGTCCTATCCAAAGACCTTTTGCTTCTAGATTTTTTTGATAGGTTAAATATAATCCAAGAGGTAGCCCGATAATCCAATAAGAAATTAAACTTAAAATCATAGGTATTTTAGTTTCTTGAATGCCTCTCAATATTCCGGATAATACTACTTGGAGTCCATCTGGAATTTGAAAAAAGCCAACCCAGACAAGTAGAGTACTCGCATATATTATTATGGATTTTTCAGAGCTTGCTATACCTAATAATACTTCTGGGATTGATAAGTATAAGGTTGTGAATGCTATCTGGACTATTACTACGAGTATGAGCGATCCCCATGCATATTTTAAAATTCCTTGAATGGACTTTTTCCCAAACTGTTCTCCTACTAAAACGGATGAGGAACTTGCAATCGCAAGTGGCACCATAAATGTAAGTGAAGCTAAGTTTATCACAAGGCTCTGAGAGGCAGATGCAATTAAACTCATTTTACCGACAAGTACTGTAACAGTGCTAAACACGAGTACCTCACATAAGAGCGTAAAGGAAATAGGTAAACCTAACTTGAAAATTTTAATTATAGTTTCAATAGAAAAATGACTTTTGATTTCACATACTTTTTTTGTAACTGCTCATACCCATTAAATTAAATGTAAGGCCATGTTAGGTAGAAAAA
>JAVHRK010000059.1:0-19243 GCA_036171615.1 Bacteriovoracaceae bacterium | reverse complement strand
GTTAATTGCAAATCTTGGTGCCAGAAAATACTCCAATCTTGCATTCCACCTTTAACTTCATACCAGGCATATCCATTTGTAATACCATTCTTAAAAACAGTAGAAGTTCCAATATAAGAAGCAAACTGAGCATATTCCAAACTTAATTCTTTAACTAAGTTTTCTTGAGGTGAAGCGCTTGCGATAGTATCCCAAGGATAATTAACAACTTCTGCACCACCATGAAAATTTGCAGAGAGTTTAAAGTGATGATTATTTTGCCATTTCATCACAGCTTGTGTTTCAACTGCGCGTCCTTCAGGTGAATCAATATTATCACTGGATGCGAAGTCTGGAAAATCTCGATTCAAATCAATATTACTTGCGTTTCCTCGTTGTTTTTTAGCTGCACCATCTGGATTCATTGAAACTAGAATATGAATTTGAAATTTATCTAGGAGATTTTTAATTCGAGAATCAGATTCATAGTTAATGAGACAATCCTTAATAAATTTCATCATTAATTCACGACCAACAATTTCATCTCCATGCATATTAGCGATATATTTAAACTCAGGTCGTTCATCATCTATGGCCGCATTTGTTGAAAGTTTCATTACCCATAAATCTCTATTTTTAACAGATTTACCTATAGAATAAAGCTTAGAAATATCTGGATATTTTAAATAGAGGGATTTTAATTCTGATTCTATTTCTTCAGGCTTTAAGTAGCCATCAGAATTAATTTGTAATTGAGTGCCTCCAGTTAATGAAGTGTGATCAATTTTATTTTTTTTTAAAAAAACGTGCAGACCTTTTGGCCCATAAACTTCAAATCCAATCTCACTTAAGTGATCAATGGTTAACTCTGGTCTTGACTTTAACAAATGAAGAATTTCCTGAGTATAACCTGATATCCAATATCCCTCAGATACATAATGACTAGCAAGAGAAGTCGAAGATAATAATAAAACTATTAATATCAAGGAGATTTTAATCATTTAGTTCTCCGAGCTAATTCAAGTCCATTTAACAAGTCTACTCTACCTCCAGAAACAATAATATTTTTAAACTCGACACTTTTTGTAACTGCAGTCATAAGTATATTTTTAAGTTGAGTATAAGTTAACAGTGGATAATGCCCAAGAATTTCAGCTGCAACTCCTACGGTTACCGGTGTGGCCATAGAAGTACCTGACATACTTTCATATTTATTATTTGGTACAGTTGAAACAATTGCAGATCCTGGTGCTCCAATATCAACACTAGCAATTCCATAATTTGAAAATCCGCTAAGTGTTCCTCGGTTCGTTGTAGATGCCACAACTAATAGATTATCGTTGGTATAACTAGCAGGATAGGTTGGAAATTTTTCAATATCATTGGACTCATTTCCAGCGGCCACAACAACGAGAATGCCATATTTTTCTGCAATATATTTCAAAGTATCAGGAATTAAATGTTGTCCTTCATTAAAATTTTTACCAAAAGAACAATTAATAATTCTGGCACCATTTCTAGCAGCATAAATAAAGGATTCTGCAACATTGACATCAGTTTCATCACCATTCTCTGGCACAGTAAGAATCGCCATTATTTTTACATTTGAAGCAATCCCAGCAATTCCAATATTATTATTTTGTTCAGCCGCAATGATTCCAGAAACATGTGTTCCGTGAGGATGAATCGGTGAAATATTTCCAGTAGCATTTCCATTTGAATCACGCTTGATTGTATTGATTCCGTAAACGTCATCAATATATCCGTTATGATCATCGTCAATTCCATTATTAGGAATTTCATTTGAATTTGTCCACATTACATTTTTCAAATCTTCATGAGTGACATCAACTCCAGTATCAACAACTGCAACAACTATCGGTTCTAAAACACTTTTTCCATTTACTTTATAAGAAGCATTTACAGAAACACCTTTTAATAAAGCATCATTGAATGTCCATACTCTCCGAAGAAGAGGGTCATTAAATTCACTATATGGACTATCAATTAAAGTAAATTGATTGATGATCGGTAATTTTTCTGGTGTAGGTAATATTCTTTTTTCTGAGTGATAACTTCTTTCAACATATTCAACTGCAGGATTATTTTTAAGAAATTTCTCCAAGCTAATTAGATCTGTAGTTTTTACAACAAAAACATTTTCAAAAAGATTTTTTGATTTTGTGATTAAATTTGTAATAGGCATTTTATTGCCACTTCTCAATTTTATAATTAGTTGACTTGAATCAACTGTTGCAGCATTTACTGAAAAACATATTGTACATATAATTATACTTAAAAATTTCATCATTTTCGTCCTTGATTATGGTGAATTAACTTTTATTTTATTTTTTTTAATTTAGATAAATTGGTAATTCTAGTAACATCCTCTCCTCTACATTCATTCATTCCACAAATTTTAGGGCGCAAACATGATGATGTTATATCTGAAACGTAATCTTGCTCTCCTCTTACTAAAATACCTTCGACCACCCCTGTTTTGGCGTCAAAAACAGCAGAACCAGAATTACCTCCAAAAGTATCTAGATTGGCCATAAAAAAATACTTATTATTATTACTTCTCAAGTTGGCATCATCTGCAATTTTTGTTGGTAAACCTGATGGATGACCAATAACAACCAATTTAGCTTGATTTGAAATTTTTCCCTTGGTTCTAAATTCTAATGGCTGACGATTTGAAACAGGACGATCTAGTTTTACTAGGGAGAAGTCATTATCAGTTCTGCTATCTAGTGCTCGTTCAGTTATTTCAGTGCACTTATAAACTTCTGACTTAGGGATCAAATAGGTAGATTTTTCTTCGTTATAATTTGCGTAATCAAAAACCCAAGTAGAACTTTCGCAATCAGATAAGGTTTGAATACAATGCCCAGCTGTAACAAGATATTGATTGGCCACTAAAAAACCAGAACAATTAGCAACAGCGATCTGTTTTGCAAACAATGCATCACTGCAAATGCCGTCTCCGACCTCTAAAGTTTTACCTTCAATTAAAAAAGAATCTCCTTGATCTATTAAATGAGAATTACCTATCATTGCTGCAGTTGAAACTGCTAATTTTTTATAAAGTGCATTTTTAGTTTGATAAAGATCGACTCTATTATCTACCCCGTAAATAACTTTCTCTAGTTCACGAGCTTCTGATTTGACTGATAAAGAAATTAAAATAAGAATAAGTGCGAATTGTAATTTATGCATTTTTTTCCTCCATGAAAAAATAGAATACAGAAATACCTTACTCTTTTGGAAATAAAATAAAAAGCATGTAAGATAATATAATTAAGATCATTTCTGTCGGATATTATTTTATTTTTTAACAATTAAGGTTTTAGGCTATAATCTGTTACATGTTTAAATTTATTTTTATATTTTTAATATGCATAGAAGATCTCTATGCATGGGATTTTAATGTTTACACCCTCTTTCAACATTCAATTACAAACAGTTTTTATCAATCCAGTCTAACCAACGAACGAGATACTTCGAATATGATTTCTGGTACGATTCAAACCTCTAATAAACGAAATTTAATTTACTTACAATATTCTACAACTAGTAATGCTAGCTACAAAACAAATGACAATACTTATACTAATTTAAACTGGAACTATAGAGTAACCAAAAAACATGATTACACTTTTGGGGTTTTTAAACAAAAGTATCGTTTAGTTCCGACTAATGTTTTAGATACTAGTAGCGATAATATTGGTGCGAAAGTTATAGGCACTTGGAATAAGAATTTTTCTAAAAATCAATCAGGCTATTTAAATCTTGGATTTACTTATACAGATTATAATCAGGATGCAACCAGAAAAGATCAATTGTATGATATAAATTCAGGACTTCAAACTTATTTAGGCAGAGATGCTTCACTCACTCCCAGTTTTTCTCTCAATTACCTCAAATCTAAAAATAGCTATTATCAATATTTGTCTTTAGGACCTGGGCTTAATTTTTATTTATATTTAAATGATAAATTAAGTCTTTTTATATCAGGTTCCTATTTGTACACCGCCTATGGCAAAAGAACTTTTAGTTTAACTTCAATCACCGGCAAAGTTATTACGACATCAGAAAAACAAACTTTAGTGATTGCAGATATAGGTACAACATTTTATATAACCAAGAATGTTCCACTACATGTCACTTATTCAAATACTAAAAATTCATCGAATTACTCATACAGGGATTATAAGATTTCTAACTTAAGTGCAAGTATTGGAATTAATTTTTAAACTCTTCTTGCAAGCCCATTTTTATTGGCATTTTTACATATTCAATATTGAGTACTTTGCAAACTTAAATCCTCAAAAATATATGACTTCTCAGATATAATCATCAAGACTTATATTTTTTTTGGTAATTCAGATTAATATATCACTAATTCAAAAACATTAAAGGGGGAACTATGAAATTGTTTAACTATGTTACTTTATTTGCTTTAGTTTTTGCTTCTACTCCAATTTTTGCTCAAGTAGCAACAGACCCTGCAGCTCCTCCTTCGGCAGTTGTAGTAGATCCTGCTGCAGCGGCACCAGCAGTAGACCCAGCAGCGGCAGCTCCTACAGCAGACCCTGCAGCAGCATCAGCTAATAATGGAAAGAAAAGAGGTAATGGCCAACGTTCATCTCAAGGCCAAGCTGCATCAGCTCAAAATAATTCAGGACAGAATCAAGGCAGTAATATGGACGGCCAAAGAAATGAAGGGCGATATAATCGAAAGCATGAAGGTAAACGTGATGAAAGACGAGATGAAAGACGTGATGAAAGACGTGATGAAAGACGAGATGAAAGACGTGATGAAAGACGTGATGAAAGACGTGATGAAAGACGTGATGAACGAAGGGATAATCGTGGCGGCAATGGTGGAGGAGGTATGCAACAGCAATCTCCACAGCAACAAGGGAGTGCAGGAATGCAACAGCAACAACAAGGTAGACAAGAACAAGGCGGTGAACGTGTTGGCGGTGATCGCGGTGGACGTCGAAGATAATACTAAAATATGAATTTATTATAAATAATTATAGGCCCAGTCAAAACTGGGCCTTTATTACTTAAGCCAACAAAACAAATCAAGTATTACCATCATAAATATACTATTCAATACAAACTTGCTTAATAAGTTCATAGGCAATAAAATTTAAATAATTCTATTTTATTGCCTATGAACTTACAGGAGCACTTCTCATGTTCAAAAAATTATCTCTTAAGTTAAAAATACTAGCGATGGTTGTTCCGTTAGTATTTTGGTTAATTATTGCCTCCTCTTATTCATTAAATGACTTTTATAAACAACGTACGCAGTTAAGAGGTTTAACAACTGTATCAAATGCCTTTGATGAAATTGGAAAATTAATAGATGCACTTCAAATAGAAAGAGCAAAAAGTGCATTATATTTAACAAAATCCAATATGACTAAAACTGAACTTGATTCGCATTATAAAGAGATTACTGATCCAAAAGTAATTGAAGTCAATAGAATAATTAGTACAGAACTGCCATTTGCAAAAGATCAAGCAGAGCAAATGACAACTATTATCGAAACGGTATTTGCCATCAGATCAGAAGTACAAGCGTATGGATTTACCGTTGATGATATGCAAAGTGCATATAGTACAATTATTCAAGAACTTCTTACCAATGAAGGCTTAATGGTAAAATTTTACTCTGGTAAGGGAATTGAAATAAATTTAATTAATATGTCGTTTATCGAAGTACTAAAAGACAATATTAGTAAATCAAGAACACTTTTTACGGCAGCTTTCACAAAGAATGCCCCACTTTCAGCTATAGATTTAGGGAAAATTCAAACAACTCGATCATCGATAAGAACTTTATTAGAAACGCCAGGGCTACAACTAGTACCAAGTGTATATGGCAAAATAATGGAAATTTTAGACACAGCAGAATGGCAGGCACTCGATCAAAATATGGAAACTACAATTGAAAAAGCTCAAACAGGCAAATTTGGAGTGGATTCAACTATTTTCTATAATAAAATGTCTATCATTAATGATAAAATGAAAGAAGTTTTAAATAATGAACGTATCTCTCTCGTTAATTTATCTACAGAAGAATCTCAAAAAGCCAACTCACTTTTTTATATCGTTTTGATTTTTGTCTCAATGACAATAATAGGTATTTCAGTATTTTGTTTATTAATTTTACGAGATTTAGTCCATAAAGAAGAACTTGATCTTATTTCTCATAGAGCATCAGTGAGATCTGCCTCAATGGTAGATAACTCTCCTACTTCAACTATGATGTGTGATTTAACTGGTAAATTGATTTACATGAATCCTACAGCTATCGAAAACTTAAAAAAACTTGAACATTATTTACCTGAAAAAGTAGATAATATTATGGGCAAATCAATTGATATTTTTCATAAAAATCCTGAGTATATTAGGAAAATTATTTCTGATCCAAAAAATTTACCACATAAAGCAATAATTACTGTTGGCACTGAAAAACTAGATTTAATTGTCACTGCCAGCATAGATTCACATGGACATTATTTAGGAGTGGCAGTTTTATGGAATATTATCACCGATAAAGTTGATCTAGTTAGAGATCTGACAAAGGCGTCTGAAGATCTTGCTAATGCTGCTACTAATGTACTTTCAATATCTGCCAATTTAAGCGCAGCGGCTGAGGAAACTTCGGCCCAGGCCAATACCGCCAGTGTCGCTTCTGAAGAAGTAAATGCCGGTGTACAAACTGTAGCAAATAATATGGAAGAAATGGTTTCAGCAATTAAAGAAATTACTAAAACAACTAATGAAGCCGCTTATATGACAAATAGTGCAATGACCTTGACTAAAAATACTAATCAAATTATTCAGCAACTAGGTTCCTCATCTATGGATATAGGAGATGTCATTAAGGTTATTTCTAGTATTGCTCAGCAAACAAATCTTCTGGCCTTAAATGCGACAATAGAAGCTGCACGAGCTGGAGAAGCAGGTAAAGGTTTCGCCGTTGTTGCAAATGAGGTAAAAGAACTTGCAAAACAAACAGAGACAGCGACTAACGATATTACCAAAAAAATTGAAACCATTCAAAATGATTCGAAAAATGCAGTGGATGCAATAGCTGAGATTAGTATGGCAATAGAAAAAGTAAATGGATTTACTGGAAATATTGCAGCCTCTGTAGAAGAACAAGCAGCAACTACAAATGAAGTCACAAGAATTGTTTCTGAAGCCGCAGAAGGCGTAAAACAAATTAATGAAAATATCTCACAAGTTTCTCAGGCCGCTGGTGATACAGGTAGGGATGCAACTAACGCACAGGAAGCAGCGAAGGGTGTTGAGAGTATCTCAATTTTACTTAAAAATTATGTTGCTCGATTAAGACTTGATTAAAATATTATTTGCTTTCAACAGAGCTAGAATAATCTTTTAAATCATCAGATTCTGAATCAACTTTATCTTTAATAAAACTTCTAGTTTTATCATTTATATTTGCTGAATATAAATTGCTAATACACTCTTCAAGTTTACGAAGTTCAGAACAAAAGTTTGCATTAGTTCTACTTCCATTTTGATTAGCAGTAATATCGCTAAATCCCGAACCATACTGGAGAGGTGCTAGATTTGTTTTAGAATTTTTCATGCAGTTAGGATCATTAATTCCTAAGGCCTCATTTACTATACTAGCTTCATTGTTTTTATTTTCAGCCATTTGATTGAACAAATTATTCATCATTTCTTGATCTTTAGATTTTCCAGGAAGAATGATCGAATCAGAAGGCAAATGCTCGCATGCTTGTTGATATATTTTTAGTGAGTCTTTGATAGCCTGATTTTGTCTAATTCCTGTAAATGCTAATGCTCGAGTTGAAAGCGGAATAAGTTTCCATAGTGCTGCAGTCAAAATATTACTTACTTGAACTTCACTGGCCATTACATCTTGAATTAAAAAATTAATTAATACATTTACTGTGGAAATTTTTTTTAAATCTTTAATATTTGAAATTTTGTCATTATAAAAAAATTCACCTTTTAAGGCAAAATTAACATTAAATTTTAAAGTATTATTATTTTCTTTCATAATATAATAATTATTAATAAATTTTATTTCAGGTAATTTTTTGCGTTCTATATTATAATTTTTAATTCCTTCATGAAATTCAGCTAGAAATTCATAAGTTATAAATTCACTAAAATGACTTTCAATATTTTTATTAACGTAGGGATTTTTAAATTCAATTGCAAGGCCGGTATTTATAAAAAAAACAAAGATTAAACTTAATAATATATATTTCATATAACACCTCTGAAAAAGCCTTACTTCTCTTGTCGGATATTAAGTCGTTTTACTTTAATATTTCCTAAAATTAAGAGGTTATATACAATAACTGTTTTCATTAAAATTGCGATCACATAAATTTTGCGGATTATCACAATCTGAAGATAATAATGAGAAATAAAAACCTATCTCATTTACCCTAATTCACTTTAGATTTAAATTCACTAAAATACTTTACTACGGATGTTCCTTTTTCATTGATCATCCATTTTGCCATATCACCATACTTAAGAATTAAGTCATCTAAGCGCTGTTGATCAAGTGGACAACTATAACCTAATTCATTAATTGTTTTAGTAAATTTTTTCACTGTTGATTTAGATGTAAACTTAGAACAATTAATGGCCTCATCCATTGAATCATCAATATAATTTTTGAAATCAATCTCTTTTGTTTGAATCCAATGATTATCCTTACAAGTAATATAAGGACCAATATTGTAACTCTCGCCTAATACATCATTTCTTAACTGCAACATATGGTTCCAAAGTCTCATACCATTAAAATTTGCTGCTAAATCCCCATAACTAAAAACACCATTTTCTAATTTATTACCACCAAGCATAAATTTTTCTCTAAATGCTCCTTTTTTCACAGCTGTAATTGGACCTTTGTTTTTTAGATAATTATCCGTAAAATACAAAAAACCTTGTCCTGACATGTGCTCAAATTTATCTACACCAACCATATAATTATTAATTTTTACAACGGATGCCAGAGTTGATTTTGCTTTTTTCATAAAGCTCAGTCCCATTCCAAATCCATCCCACGGAGACCAATTACCATAAATGGAATCAGGTATAGTAATAATACGTTTAGGAATATCTTTACTATTGATAATATCAATAATTAATTTTCCCTTCATATGATTGTTAAAATAGACTCGTAACTCCGAATACAAATCATGTTCGATACAACCCTTGTCTTTATTATTTGTATTGAGAATAGCATCTTGAATTGCCTTATTGGCCATAGAATTTATGATTAGTGAGCTATCTTCTAACGATTCTTCTCGACGAGTAAAGGTATCGGCTTCTGATGCTTTGGCATAAATAAAACTAAAAGATGAATACAATATACAAAACAATAGAAATTTGTTCATAAATACCTCAAGGCCCAACCTAAGCCATTTCAATATCATAATTGATAGATATTGAAGAAAATATACTCTATCCCTATAATATTTACAGGACAGAAACTAAAAATTCAGGCATTTGTTGAATGGCTTTTTTTACAGAGCACCCTTCAACCGATCGAGCAATTCCATCTTTATCTTTTTGTGTAAAGCTGGCCGGAACTTCAACTTTAATCTCAAATGTTTGTTTATATTTATTTTCTGGATCTTTTTTTGAATTGACCTGAGTAATCTTTATCCCCTCTACAGATAAAATTCGAGCATCACAATAAGCTTTTACATAATAAGCTGCACATAGCGAAGTTGAAGCCAAGAAGTAATCAAATGGACTTGGTGCTGTATTTTCTCCATGATTGCTTACAGGTTGATCAGCTACGACATTAAAACCATCAAAGCTGGCATTAATTTTTTGATTTCCTAAGTAACTTACATTGATTTCCATAAATACATCCTTATGCGATTTAAAATTTACGTCTTCTAAACTCTATCTCTTATTTTTCAAAAAGTAATTCACTCAGGATTGGTTTTAATGGATTTTAATGCATTTTCTTTAACATATTGCATATGCTAGAATGAAATTGCTTGAAAGAACCAAAAGGGGCAAAAAATTGGAAGAAAATAAAACATATTGGCGTAAATGTGGAAGTTGTAAAAAAGAAATTGGCTATCGAGCTATTTATCAATTGTGTAATGTAAGCAGTTGCAAAAAAATGGTTTTTTGCTCTGTAGATTGTTGGGATATGCATAACCCCGTTATGAATCATAAAAGCTCTTGGGCCGAAGAAAATAGGGCCCCTGCGAAAGAAGATATAAGCGAACCTTCGGCCACGCCTAGACGTATATTAGTATCAAGTCCATCCTCCCTGTCTCGGGCGAATAGTGAACAAGAAAATGAAATTTTAATTGTCGCCTCTAAACTTAAACAATATATAAAAGACAAACACGATATGAATACAGCTGCAAACGTAATGGAAATTCTATCAAAGCATGTGAGAAGACTTACAGATATTGCAACAGAAAAAGCTCGTAGTGAAGGGAGAAAAACCTTAATGGATCGAGATTTTGAACATTAGTTTTAACCAAGGATGATGTATGAAATTTTTTATTTTTTTACTCTTAATTTCTAGCACTATTTATGCAGATGATGTTGATGTTATAAAAAGTATGTATGGTGGAGTAGCAAAAAAAACAGATACAGCAACTATAGAATTTGTACAGACAAAAGATCAAGGCAATCTTTATATCACTGGTCCCAAAAAAAACAATATGGCCAATCAAAATCTCTCAGTATCGGCAATTGCTAATATCAACGGCAAAGAATATCCACTTATTTTAAATTATGAAAATGATCATTACTCACTTACACCATATGCTAAATTAAAAGATGAAAAAAACTTTGTCTTAAGTTTTACGATTTCATTCCCATTTCCAGGGAAAACAGAAAAGGCCGTATTTAAAATTGCAAAATGAGAAATAAGACAATATGAATGAAACAAAAAATAATCCATTACACGGTAAAACTCTTGAAATGATTTTAACTGAACTTGTTAATCATTATGGTTTTGAAGAACTGGCAACTATTATAGATATTAATTGTTTCAAAACTAATCCAAGTATAAAATCAAGTTTGATCTTTTTAAGGCGCACACCTTGGGCCAGAACTAAAATTGAAAATATTTATTTAACACTAAAGTTAGAAGGGAATTAAATAAGTCCCTGGCCTGAACTCATTTCTGCAATGATTTTAGGATCTTCACTAGCGATATGTCCTAAAAGCCAGTCTTTTAAAAACTTACATAAGGCGGTATCGATATGAACAGCGCCTGCTTCAGCTTCTGCTCTAAATACCGTTAATTCACGAACAAATTCTTTATGCAATAACTTATGTTCAACAATACCACTATAATTAACAGTTTCCATTAGCTCTTCTTCGGTTTGAAAATGGTAGCGAGTATATTCTGTAACTTCGTCAAAAATAACGTTTAAAAGAGTTGGTTTCAAATCGTTTTGTCTAATCACTTCTTCTAAATCATTTATTAATTGAACTAAACGTTGATGTTGGTGGTCTATAACAAAATTTCCGGTATTATATTTATCATTCCATTTAATAAACTGTTCCACGGACTCTCCTTATAAAAATGCTCTTATCGTTTTCATATAATTTAATCGTTCTAATTGTGCTGGATTAGAAAGATTTTTATAACTCATACTTCCTCTCATCTGATTAAAGGATTCGTATTCTTTCTCATCCATCCATTTCTCAGCATCAAGTAATATAGTCTTAATAGATGGTAATCCATATTGATAAAGAATAGAAGCAATAGATACTACATCTGCCCCGGCCATAATAAGTTTAATCATTTGTTCTGCATTTTTAACTCCACGGCCAGCACAAATTGACGAATTTACTCGACTATAAAGGATTGCTGTCCAATGAAGGGGAAGTCTCATTTCAGAAGCACTACTAAATTCTAGTTTTGGATCAATCTCAAGCGTTTCTAAGTTAATATCTGGTTCCAAAAATCGATTAAATAAAACCAGTCCATCGGCTCCAGCTTTATCTAATTTGGTCGCCATGTTGGCCAGTGAACTAAAAAATGGATTTAACTTTACTGCAACTGGAATTGTAACTTCGCTTTTAACTTTTTTTAAGACATCAATGTATCGATTCTCAATATCTAGAGCAGTTAAATTAGGATCAGTTGGAATATGGAAAATATTTAATTCAATCCCATCTGCACCGGCTTCTTGCATAAGTTTAGCATATTTAGTCCATCCTCCTAAACCAACACCATTAAGACTCCCAAAAACAGGAATAGAAACGGCTTTTTTTGTTTTAGCTAAATGTTCTAAATATTCCTCACCTTCAAGATTATTGTATTCTTTGGGCTCTGGAAAATAATTAAAGGCCTCAGGATTAAATCCTTGGGACTGGCTTGTAAATGTTTCTATATATTCTTGATCATAAGTAAGTTCTTCCTCAAAAAGTGAAGGAAGTATAATAGCAGATGCTCCCAGTTCTTCCATTTTTTTTACTTTCTCTAAGTCGCGAGTCAGAGAACATGCTGAAATTATCAACGGATTTTTCAAGTCAAGGCCCATATACTTTGTATTAAATTTATTCATCTGTTATTCCTCGCTCTTTTTTTCTTCAACATTTGCATTAGTTCCATAATTCATTTGTGCTAATAAATCATAATATTTAAATTTATTATTGGCACCTAGTTGAGCTTTTTCACCCAAGGCCTTCGCTCTTGCTGGATCTATTTTATTAAGCATTTTAAAACGTGTTTCACCTTCCATATAATCTTTTAAGAAAAGTTTAGGTGCTTTTGAATCTAATTGGAAAGGGTTTCCACCTTGAGCTCCAATCTCAGGATTATGACGGAAAAGATGCCAATGGCCTGATTCAACAGCTTTTTTCTGTTGATTAAAGCCGTCTCTCATATTGTATCCATGAGCAATACAATGTGAGTAAGCAATTATTAATGAAGGGCCGTCGTATTGTTCAGCTTCCATAAATGTTTTTAAAGTTTGAGTATCATTTGCACCCATCGCAACTTTACCAACATACACATTTCCATAACTCATCGCTAGTAATGCTAAATCTTTTTTAGCAGAAGCCTTACCATTTGCTGCAAATTTAGCGACTGCACAGGTTGGAGTTGCCTTACTCGCCTGTCCTCCTGTGTTTGAATAAACTTCAGTATCCAGGACTAAAATATTTACATTTTTTCCACTTGCAATAACGTGATCTAATCCACCGTAACCGATATCATAGGCCCATCCATCACCTCCAAAAATCCAAACACTTTTCTTCACAAAATAATCAATTAGGCTTAATAATTGTTCCGAAGCTTCAGATGTTTCTTTTTTCAGAATGACTTTTACTGCTTCAATTCGATCACGTTGAGCATTGATATCTTCCTCAGTTACTTGAATGGCATGAAGAATAGATTCTGTAAGACTATCCCCTACAATATTTTTTAAACTTAAAAGTATTTCTGCAGCTTGCTCATTCTTTTTATCAACCGCTAATCTAAAACCTAATCCAAATTCTGCATTGTCTTCAAATAATGAATTGGCCCATGCTGGTCCTCTACCGGCCTTATTGGTGGTGTAAGGTGTTGTTGGCAAGTTACCACCATAGATTGAAGTACAACCAGTGGCATTGGCAATTAACATCCGGTCACCAAAAAGTTGAGTGGCAAGTTTGATATATGGTGTTTCACCACAACCAGAACATGCTCCTGAGAATTCGAAAAGTGGTTCAAGTAATTGAGTCGCCTTAATCGTATTCTTTTTAATAAGTGCGCGGTCAAAGTTTTCAATATGAGAAAAATAATTCCAATTTTTAGCTTCTTCTTCTCTTAATGGTATTTGAGCCGACATATTAAGAGCTTTAAGTGAAGTATTCTCTTTATTTTTAGCTGGACATACTTCTACACAAAGTTCACAACCAGTACAATCTTCAGGTGCAACCTGAATTGTATATTTTGTTGTTTCACTAAATTCTTTGCCTTTGGCCTTAGTAAATTTAAAAGTACTTGGAGCGTCTACCAAAACTTTTTCATCATATGCTTTAATTCTTATCGCAGCATGCGGACAAGCTAGCGAGCATTTTCCACATTGAATACATGTATCAGGATCCCAAGTTGGAATAAAATCTGCAATATTTCTTTTTTCGTATTTAGTTGTCCCTGTTGGAAAAGTTCCATCAGCTGGCAACATACTTACTGGAACATCATCACCTTTTCCTTCAATTAACCGAGCAGTAAATTCTTGAACAAACTTAGGTGCATCAGAAGAAACTGCAGGAAGAAGTTTTATTGAACTAGTGATTTTTCCAGGAATTGTCACTTGATATAAATTGGCAAGAGTATTATCTACGGCCTCGTAATTTTTTAAAACAATGGCTTCGCCTTTACTACCAAAACTTTTCTTGATTGAAGCTTTAATCATGGTAATAGCTTTTTCTCGTTCAATAATATTAGAAATTGCAAAAAAACATGTTTGCATAACAGTATTTATTCTACCGCCCATGCCTGATTCTCTTGCAACTTTAAATGCATTAATGACATAAAACTTAATCTTTTTCTTTAAGATAGTTTCTTGCATTGTCATTGGTAATTTATCCCAAATATCATCTTTACTATAAGTACTATTAAGTAAGAATGTAGCTCCATCTTCAGCTTGTTCTAAAACATCAAATTTTTCTATGAACTGAGATTGGTGACAGGCAATAAAGTTTGCTTTAGTGATCAAATAAGTTGCTCGAATAGGTTCAGGTCCAAAACGTAAATGTGAGGTTGTGACTGACCCGGATTTTTTTGAATCGTAAACAAAATATCCCTGAGCATAATTCTCAGTCATATCCCCGATAATTTTTATCGAATTTTTATTAGCACTAACTGTTCCATCAGCTCCTAGTCCCCAAAAAATTCCTCTAAAGACAGTGTCTTTTTCAACTGAAAATTCTTTATCAAATACTAAACTACTATGGCTTACGTCATCATTAATCCCAATAGTAAAATGATTTTTCGGTTTTGGATTAGTTGCCTCTTTAAAAATAGACATAACCATTGCCGGGGTAAATTCTTTTGATGAAAGTCCATAACGACCACCAAATATTCTTGGCATTTTTGTTTCAGGAAATTCATTATAGGCCGTTAAAATATCTTGATATAAAGGTTCCCCAATGCTCCCTGGTTCTTTTGTTCGATCTAGAACAATAAGTGTTTTAGCACTTGTTGGAATTGCTTTTAATAAATGGGTTGCTGAAAAAGGTCTAAATAAACGAACTTTTAAAATTCCTATTTTTTCATCTTTAGCTAGCAAATATTCAATAGTTTCATCAACTGCTTCGGCTCCAGAGCCCATCATAACAATAACTCTATCGGCTTCTGGATGACCTACATATTGAAATAGCTCATATCTTCTTCCTGTTAATTTATGAAATAAATTCATTTTTTCTTCAACAACTTTAACCGTGTCGACATAGTATGGACTAACTGATTCTCTGGTTTGAAAAAAAACATCAGGATTCTGTGCAGTTCCTCTTATAACTGGATGATCAGGAGTAAGAGCATGACTTCTGAATTTAAAAATGGCCTCTTTTGAAATCATTGATTTTATCACGTCATCACTTATTGATAAACTTTTAGAAACTTCATGACTTGTTCTAAAACCGTCAAAGAAATGTACAAATGGAACTTTACATTCAAGAGTAGATGCGTGACTGATAAGTGCTAGATCGGCAACTTCTTGAACCGAATTTGAACACAACATTGCAAATCCAGTTTGTCTTATGGCCATAACATCGCTGTGGTCACCAAAAATGGATAGTCCGCCTGTCGCTAATGATCTCGCGGCCACATGTATAACCGTAGGAATTAACTCACCTGCTATTTTATACATATTGGGAATCATCAACAATAAACCTTGTGATGAAGTAAATGTTGTCGTCAGTGCGCCTGCTTGAAGTGCTCCGTGTACCGCACCAGCAGCACCAGCTTCACTCTGCATTTCTGTAACTTGCGGAACTGTTCCCCAAATATTTTTTACACTTTGAGCATTCCATGTGTCAGACCATTCTCCCATTGATGAGGAAGGAGTAATTGGATATATGGCAATTACCTCACTTAGTTTATAAGCGATATTGGCCGCTGCCTCGTTTCCGTCAAGCATTGTGAATTTTTGATTCATGAATCCCTCTCTTAAATAATTTACATTATATAGAATGGATACTAATGAAAAAAACGTAGTAATTTAATGATGTATCTCAGGTATTCAAATTAAACTATTAAAATTGTAAAATTTTGAGTTGCTGTTAATCTACTAAAATGAAAAATATTTTATTCGTATGTCTAGGAAATATCTGTAGATCTCCAGCTGCAGAAGGAATTTTTCTTCAGCTTTTAGCAGTGAAAAATTTAACAAAGCACTATTATGTAGATTCAGCAGGAATCGTAAATAATCATGTCGGAGAATTACCTGACAAACGGACTAGAGAATCTACCAAAAAAAGAGGTATTGATTTAATCTCCCATTCTAGACAAATAAAAATAGAAGATTTGGAAAAATTTGATTACATACTCTGCATGGATCAAAGTAATATTTTTAATGTCTATAAACTTGATCCTCAAAATTTATACAAGGATAAAATAAAACTTCTTACCGACTTTCGTATAAATTTAAATCATACAGAAGTACCTGATCCTTATTGGGGTAACGAAAGTGATTTTGATCTAGTAACTGAAATTCTTTTTGATTCTTGTAATGGACTTTTAAATATGTTGGAGAAAAAATGACTACTGCATTAATTACCGGAGCAACATCTGGAATCGGAAAGGCCACAGCAGAGCTCTTTGCTAAAAATAAAATTAATCTTATTTTATGTGGGCGTCGTAAAGATAAGCTAATTGCACTACAAAAAGAATTATCAACTTTAGTAGATGTCCAGATTTTACAATTTGATGTTACAAATTTAATTCAAGTAAAAAATGCCTTTGACTCTTTAAAAGAAAAAATTGAATTGATTGATATACTTATCAATAATGCAGGAGGAGCTCATGGGCTAGCGTCTTTTGAACAGGCCAATTTTGAGGACATGGATTTAATGATTGATACAAATATAAAGGGTCTTATCTATGTATCAAGACTTATTACCCCCTTTATGGTACAAAAAAAAAGAGGAACCATTATTAATATAAGTTCAATAGCTGGAAAAGAATCATATCCTTTTGGTAATGTTTATAGCGCTACTAAACATGCTGTTGATGCTCTTACTAAGGGAATGAGATTTGACTTTAATCCATACGGTATTAAAGTGGCCTCAATCAATCCAGGAATGGTGGAAACCGAGTTTTCTAATGTGCGCTTTAAAGGAGATGAAAAGAGAGCCAAGTCTGTTTATGACGGTATTCATCCCTTACTTGCTCAAGATATAGCAGATGCTATTTACTATATGGCCAGTCGACCATCACATGTTGTTATAAGCGATTTAACAATACTTCCAGTTGCACAGGCCAGCGCTCAAGTGGTTAATCGAAATAAGTGAAATGAGTATAAAAAACACAATGACGAAAAGAAAAGTTCAAAGTAAATTATTTATATGGCACTTAAATCTACAGTTTATAAAGCGAACATATCGCTTTCAAACCTCAATATTCACCACTACAGCGATTATTCCTTAACGCTGGCAAAGCATCCCTCTGAGACTGACTTACGACTTATTATAAGACTTATGGTCTTTTCCCTTCTGGCCCAAGAAGGTTTACAGTTTACAAAAGTACTAGGTTCAGACAATGAACCTGATTTATGGAAAATAAATCATGATGGATCTATTGATCATTGGATCGAACTAGGATTACCCGACGAACGACATATTCGACAAATATGTGGAAAGGCAAAACTGGTTTCTATCTACACCTATCATCAGAATCAAAATATACAATGGTTTGAATCAATAGAAAAAAAACTAACTCGTTTTAACCATTTAAATATAATTCATTTTTTATTTGAAGATCAACTATTACTTGAAAACTTTGCACAAAAAGGAATGAATCTCACAATAACCATTGAAGACAATGAACTTTGGCTATCAAATGAGAATGATCGACTAAGAATTGAATTTAAAATAGTAAAACGCGCCAATTAAAACATCTAAAAAAACTATCTTTTATATAAGAATAATCAATTATACAAACTTACTTACTCAAAGCAAAATTCAATGTATCTATAATAAAGGAGGGATCATGTATGAATTACTCTTATCACCATATAAAATGGGCAATTTAGTGCTTAAAAATAAAGTAGTAATGGCGCCAATGACTCGAAATAGATCTACAAACAATATTCCTAATTCACTGGTTGCCACATATTATAAACAACGATGTGAAGCTGGATTAATTATCACTGAAGGAACCTCGCCATCGGCCAATGGACTAGGCTATCCTCGAATTCCAGGACTTTTTAATGAAGTACAAGTAAATGCGTGGAAAAATATTACTGATCAGGTTCATAAAGAAGGTAGTAAAATTTTTATCCAATTAATGCATACAGGAAGAGTCTCTCATTCAGATAATATGCCATTTAATTCACAAATATTGGCACCTTCACCTATTCTCGTCAAAGGACAAATCTATACTGACACAAATGGATTACAGGATTATCCAACTCCATTAGAAATGAATGAAGCAGAAATAAAAAACACCATAGCTGAATATGTGAAATCGGCGGAACTAGCGATGCTTGCAGGATTTGACGGAGTGGAACTTCACGGTGCAAACGGCTATTTAATCGATCAATTTTTAAATTTAAACTCAAATCATCGAAAAGATTCTTGGGGTGGAACAATAGAGAATAGAATTCGATTTGCAGTAACAATTGCACAAGCAGTGGCATTTAAAATTGTATCAAATAAAGTCGGCATCAGACTTTCTCCATATGGAGTTTTTAATGATATGGAAATTGATTCACATATTGAAGATACGTTTGAAAAGCTCTCGATTGAAATGAGTAAAATAGGAATACTCTATTTACATATTGTTGATCATAGCTCAATGGGTTCCCCAGAAGTAAAACCTAGTATGAAAGTAAAAATGAGAAAAGCATTTAAAAATTCAATTATTTTATCCGGTGGTTATGATGCAAAAAGAGCGGAAATAGATCTCTTGGAAAAAAAAGGAGATCTTATCGCATTCGGAAGGCCATTTATTGCTAATCCCAATTTAGTAAGCATAATTAGTGGCTGGTGCCATTTAACCTGAAAATTCAATATTTTTTATAAGAAA
>JAVHRK010000058.1:0-19255 GCA_036171615.1 Bacteriovoracaceae bacterium | reverse complement strand
CCCTGCAGAATATGCAATAATTGCCGATTAGACGTGCCACGTAGATGTCTTACATCTAAGCAAACATCTTTCAGATGTTTTTCGACTTCATTACTAAACACAATCCGCCTGTACTTAGCTGGGCAGACCAAATGATAGAGTAATACTGAAACGTTGTGCGATTTGTGTATAAATTTGCTCATCCGCAATTTTACACACAAGGAAAAGCCGAAGCAAGCTTCGGGGAATTAAACCCAAGAGATTCAATTCTTGCAATTAAGTTTTTTCTATTAATACTTGACTGAATATAAAGAAAAATAAAAAAGCTAATAGGTAAAACGCCAAAAAACTTTTCACTTATTAATGATTCATTATAGATCATAAAAGCACCAGGAACTATCAAGACTGAAACGAGAAAAGCGCATAATAATTTTTTTTGACCAAATAGACTAGAAGTAGCTGACGAAGATATTCCAGCGAGGATGATATATAAACTTAATGTTGGTAGTTGATAGAGACCAAGGTTTAAATATACAAAGCAAAATAAACTTCCCCAACAGATACCGGCTGCAATCGTTAAAAAATCGGTAAATCTCACATAAGCAATTTGCTGACTACAAACGACTCTAGCAATATTAACAAAAATAGAAACTACTGCTATATAGATAAAAATTTTAAAATGCATTAAAAATCTGTGAGATATAGCAAGAAATACAAATGATAAAAAGATATTACCAATTGCAGATCCCTTGGCGCGTGAGCGCACATCTTTAATTAACTCTTCTTTAATTAGCTGTTTTGAAAACATGTAGTACTATCGGAAATCAAGCATTTAAAATTTAATTTATTTAGGCACTCTTAGATAGTTTCTCTTCTATAAACTTAGGCAAAACTATTACAAAACGTGTATTTTTACAATCTTCGCTAACTTTAATTGTTCCCTGGTGTTCTTCTATAATTTTTCCACAAATAGTTAGTCCTAGGCCTGTTCCCACGTCTGCTGGTTTTGTAGTTACAGAAACTTTGAATAATTGGTCACGTATATGTTTCGGTATCCCCGGCCCAGAATCTATAAATGAAATTTCCAGCTCTACCCCTAAATCAACAGCACTAATTTTTAGCCATTTTTCTTGTAAGTTTTCTATGGCATCAATGGCATTGGACATTAAATTGACAAAAACTCGCGAGATAGCTATTTCCTTTCCATCGATAAATAAATCTTCAGAAATATTCTCAAAAGTTACGTCAACCCCATGCTTCTGGGCCTTCTCTTCTATATAGGTAAATGCTTCTTCTAGAGAACTCTTTACAGATATTTTGCAGTAAGGATCTTTGGAGTCATCTCTGGCCATTAGTCGTACACCATTAATTATTTTTCCAATTCTAATTAAGTTTCTATTCAAGGTATCACAACTTTTCAGTAAACTTTCCTTCAAGTCATTCTCTCCAACTCCAATTATTTGTCTTTGTATTTTCTGCGTGGCCATCAAGCTAGTTGTTAAGGGATTATTTACATCATGAGCAATCGTAGCTGACATACTTCCGATTGCCGCCATTTTATTTTGAGTATTTAATTGTTTTAAACTCAATGTCATTTTATTTATTTCTTCTTCGACTGATTGAAATTCGTCTTCTCGTGAAAGATAAAAATGATGATCTAAATTTCCTTTGGAAATTTCTTGCAAATGAGCTTTTAAGAACGTCAATGGATCAATAATGATTTTAGTTTTTTGTTTTAGCCAGTATGCCAATAGACTAAACTGTACAACAACTAATAATGTCATTATAAAATAGATATTAAATATTTCATTAGCTGAATTCTTTTTAAAATTATTAAATAATTGAGTTATCTGCAATTCTAGCTTAAGTGATAAACTATTAGTCTCTTGATCTACCTTTTCAATTTTATCTATTAACAAGGAATAATTATTCAAAAATTTTTTGTAATTTTTTATATAATCTATAAGCTCTTCTTTTTGGCCACTATGAAAATTCATTACTTGTTCTTGAAGAAAATTAGCTTGATCTAATGTTTTACTAACAAATTTTATCTCGCCTCTAAGCATATAATCTTTTTCGTCTCTTCTCATTTCTAAAACTATATTCAGTAGTTTTAGCATTTTAGGATCTTTTTTTATAGTGTCCTCAATTTTATGAGCATAATCTCGAAACATACCTTCCGTCCCAAAATCTTTATAACCCAATTCTTCTTTGAGAGAAAATATATCGGCCATTTTAAATTTTAGATTTTTAAAATTATCTTTGATATTAATTAAAATTTCAGCTTCACTTTTATTGGCCTTTAATTCTATTTTTTCTAGACTTATTTTAAATTCTTCAGCTGCATCTAGATAGGCAGTAGCACTAGGAAATTTACTCTCTCTATAAAAACTTTCTGTACGCGCATCAATTAACTGAAAATTACTCTGCTCTACTTTCATTTTATAAATTGCATTATCTAAAGTGTAAAAGTGATCTGAATATTTTTTCTGATCATTTTGATAAGTAAGCAAGAGAAATGTAAAGAACACGCCGGTAGACATAGCAACGACTAAAATTAAGCCAAAATGGGCCAACATTTGTGCTGCAAAGCTCTTTCGGTACCATGAATATCGTCGCACTGTTTTCATCAAAATATTAATCGGAATAATTTATTAAATATTAATAAGATTTTGCTAGATGCAATTCGGCAACAAGACGTTACCCAACCATATAGATCAAGAATATAAAAATATATGTCTTTATAGGTGAATGTGTTTATATTATTATCATCAAATATAAAGGAGACTAAATGAAATTCCTTCATACTATGTTCCGTGTTAAAAACTTAGAACAATCACTAGATTTTTTCATTAATAAACTGGGCCTTATTGAAACTCGCAGAAAAGAGTTTCCACAAGGAAAATTTACCCTCGTATTTCTTTCGACAAATCTAACTGAACCAGAAATAGAATTAACCTATAATTGGGATTCAACTGAAGATTATCTAAGTGGTCGAAGTTTTGGCCATATCGCTTTTCAGGTAGATGATATTTATCAAACATGTGAAAAACTAATGAGTGCAGGAATAATAATTAACCGCCCACCTCGTGATGGGCATATGGCATTTATTAAGTCACCAGATAATCAATCTATTGAGCTCATTCAAAAAGGTTTAGCACTTCCTCCTCAAGCGCCATGGAATCAAATGGAAAATACCGGCAGTTGGTAATATTGAAAAAAGGAATAATATGGGACATGTTGGATTTGGAAGTTATCGAATAAGTGTGAAATCGAGAGAACATAAGCTTGCACTTATAAGAGCACTTGAATTAGGATGTCCATTAATTGATACTTCTTCAAATTACACAAATGGAGAATCAGAAACCCTTATTGGTGAAGTGCTTTCTGAGAACAAACACTTTAATCCAATTATTGTAACAAAGGCCGGATATATTCAAGGTTTGAATCTTGCCATTATTTCTGAACTGAATGATTTAGGCCTGGCAACAGAAGATTTAGTCGACTTAGGTGAACATTTAAAGCATTCTATTCACCCTGATTTTTTAAAAAATCAGATAGATAATTCTCTTAGCAGACTTCAAAAAGAATCTATTGATATTTTTTTAATACATAATCCTGAATATTATTTTAAAACTGAAAATTCATCACAAGACGAATATTATAAACGTATTGAAAAAGCTTTTATCTATCTTGAAGAAGAAGTGCAAAATGGGAGAATTAAATCTTACGGGATTAGTTCAAATAATTTTGTCTTACCACTCTCACATAAAGAAGTGACAAATCTTGCTAAGATTCTCGAATTAGTTAAAAATATATCAATCGATCATCATTTTAAGGCCATCCAATTTCCTTTTAATCTTATCGAAATTGGGGCTCTGGAAAAACTTGGCGAGTATGGAGATGTAAGTCTTCTTGAGTTGGCACAAATGAACGGTCTTATCACTATGGCCAATCGTCCACTTAATGCTTTTACAAATAATAATCTTATTCGGTTAGCAACTTATGAGTTTTTAACCGATAACCTAGATGAAAAAATTGCGTTGCAAGATTTTGATACCGCCATGAACTTAATTGAAAGTAAATGGAAACAAAATATAATTGATGACCATATGGCCGATGAATCCGATATTCATCAGATCACTTTAATAAAACAATTTAAGGAATTATGGAACAATCTTCCAACACCAGATGCCGTTGATCAAATTTATCACGGTCATTTATTTCCATTTTTAGCACAAATGTGGGGAGGATCTGGAGTCAGCCCAGAAGAGTCAGCACCATTTTTTAGACTATATGAACACTCACTACTTTTTTCCAGAATAAATATGACTACAAAAGCGTTGGCCTTTAAAAAACAAGCTGAAACAGTAGGACTACTTTCTAAAACAAATGAGTTACCATTCGCGGTAAATGTAATTGAAGCTTATCTGAACTACGGAATAGATTACGTATTACTAGGAATGAAAAAAATTGAATATGTGGAGCAAGTAAGTCATCTCTTTAAATAACTTTGTTACTAGGGAATCTGGCAATTTGGTTTCCGTAGTCTTTATCGCAAGTATTAGTTATATTTCTCCCTAAGATGATAATTTAACTAGTTTCCCTACCAAAGTCCACATGCTGTCTAATTAATTTACACCCTATAAATTATATACAATTCAAGCTAGAAACTGCTTTAATACTCTATAATTAATCTATATGAAATCGTCAATATTAACTCTTATTTTAGGTCTTTTTTTAAGTACGCCTGTATTCGCTTTTCGCACACTTATTTTAGAGGGAGATAATCGAGATTTTAAATGTAATTATCAAAATGCACTTCTTAAAACTATGAAGAATAATTCAGAATTAGTAACTTCATTAAACAACTTAAATTTCTCTCCCGAATGCTTAAACCCAGACCAAAAACGTTTTATAGAAATATCTAATCGCACTATCAAGGGATTTACATTTGGTATGAATGGTTCATTATCCAAAACAATTGGTTTAGAGGGTGGTATGGAATTGGTATTCACAATTTATAACCGTCATACACTTATGGCCGGATTAGTAAAATATTCCGGAGGAGGAATTAATATAAGTTTACCTTTTGGTGCTGGCCCTGTATTTGGAGTTATCGATGGCGATTGTAATTCTATCGAAAAGTATTTAGGAAATTTTAACAATTTTTCATTATTTGGATTTAATAAAAGTATAGGTTCAAAAAATGAATTAACCAATCCTCAATTATCAAAATGTAATTCATCCTCTAATTCAGAAGGATTATCAATGTCTTTATTGGGATATTCACTTACAAGATATAGCAAAGCTTCAGAATTCATTTTACTTAAAGGACAAAGAGTTGACGAAATAATTGATTTTATAGATCAGTATCACAATATTGAGGATTAAGACCGACACCTACTAAGAAGTGTCGGTCTTAATTTTATTTTTGGAATTTTTCTATCAAAATTTGAGATTGTTGATCTTTTAAAAGATCATTTACTGAAGGTGCATTAAAAGGATAAAGTACTAATAATCTTGCTTTACCATTCCCTCTTCTTAAAACTAATTGCTCTGTCGAATTTGCAGCAATAGAAACCACCTCAGGCAT
Organism: Bacteriovoracaceae bacterium; assembly: GCA_036171615.1. Classification (GTDB taxonomy): domain Bacteria; phylum Bdellovibrionota; class Bacteriovoracia; order Bacteriovoracales; family Bacteriovoracaceae; genus Bacteriovorax. Next base: position 13,680 of record JAVHRK010000058.1, on the reverse strand, counting down.
CTCATAAAATGCAAAATTATTTTCTGATAAATTAACCGTCTGCCATTTTCTCCCATGATTAGCTAAATAATCACGAGCACTTTCATCTGTTTCAACATTTGATACTGATACCTTAATTCCAATATTACCGTTTTTTCCAAAAGCAATATTAGAAAGATCAGTTTCAATAACTGCAATATTTGAATGGTCATAGAACTTCATCTCACGTGCATCAATAAGCGCAGGTGAATAATCTTCTTGTTCTGTTGTCGGGGATCCTTCATACGTCTTACGAATAGCTCTTGCTTCAGTGGCATTTAATAATAATGAAGAGAAAATATCAAAGGTAATACCACTTACGTAACTAGACTTAATTCCAGCAAGTTCAAGATCTGCAATGCCATCGTTATTAGAATCAATTTGCATTGAAATATCACAAGGCTGCCATAGTGTAAGTTCATCATATAACTTAACTCCCACTTGTAAAACTTTGTGATGACTTCCATCAATTTCTTTTGAAATTACTCTTATCCCTGCTGACTCTAAATCGCATGAAGCTCCTTTAGACAAATTAAAAGGTGGAGTTAGAATCTGTCGATCATCAGTTCCAAGTAAGTTGAAAATCAAAGCATCTCCACTATTTTTTCCTGTATTTGTTAACGTCAAACTAACTGCTGCTCCTACTTTATCGTCAGTAGAATTAGTCATCGTTAAAAAGTCACTTGCTTTAATATTCGTAATTTTATTGAGCACTGCTAAGAATGGAAGATTAATTTTTTCTAATCCATCTGTTGACTCTAAGATTATAAATCCATCAGCTTCGATATTGGCCTTGTCTGCAGCTTCTCTTGTTAAATTAAAGCGAATATTAATATCGATAGTACTTAAGGCCTTAACTTGAATAGTTTTAAGGTCAGCTACTTGAATATTTTTACTGTGAATTGATTTCATTGAAAAAGTAATATTTTTTGTAGAAATATTTCTTAACGTAATTTTTTTATTAACTGATTTCTGAGATGAAAGTGTGACTTCACCTAGAGATAATGTCGCTGGAGTTGCTATTACAGAAGACAGATAGGCCTGTTCAACTTGAACGCGTCCAGCACCTTGTAATGAAACAGGTACGTGGACATTATTTATCATAAGTATTTTAGATGTATTTAAAACTTTTGCTTTTAAGTCTGCAACTGTCAAAGTTGGAAATGCTTGTTTTAAAAGTGTCATAACTCCTGCGATATGAGGGCCTGACATTGAGGTCCCACTAAATTGTATACCTTCAGTACCCGAGCCCATCTCTGCAGAGATAATATTAGCTCCAGGCCCTGTAATTTCTGGTTTTATTAGTGAATCACTTGAACGTGGACCTCGTGAAGAAAAGTCAGTAATTGTGTCAATTAATTCATTTCTAGTGATGATTTTACCAGGAGAAAAATTAAACTCAACAACAAGATTGTTAGCTAGTGCATTTTTAATTGAGTCACCAAAAACTTTTGAAATCATGACTCCTGGAATTTGTACCTTTCCATCTCCTCCCATTTTAAATGGGTCGCCATCTTGATTATTTGCTATAACTGCACCGATTGCTCCTAATTTTTCAGCTAATTTTAACTTATCAACAAAGGAGATGACTCCCCTATCAATAAGTGCAATTTTACCTTTAATTTGAGCTTGTATTTCTGGTGACAATTCACCTGTACCATTTCCAATATAGATCATTTTTCCTGAAACATGACTTTCACTTGCCGGAGGTGAAATTTCTCCCTCCATGGCCTGGATTAATTTAATGTCCTCATCACCCAGTTTTACTTCCGCAGCTGATACTCCAATATTTTGTGGCATATCATCGATTCCGGCAGCAACCGAAATAGCTTCATCAGCAGTTGATGGTGCACCTACAATATAAGGGTTATCTCCTGCATTTCCGGCCGATGCCACCACAACAGTTCCACCTCTTGTTAAATTATGAATTGCTTCTGAATAAAGAATTTTAGGTTTTCCGTAACCGCCCCCCAAGGAAAGATTGACGACATCTAAACGATCGCTAGGATCTAATTGTTCACTTGGGTCTGCAGCATATTCAAGAGCTGCAATTACCGCAACATCTGACGTGCTTCCTTTTTTACCAAAAACTTTTAAAGCATAAAGCTTTGCTTCGGGAGCTACTCCTGAATATGTTTTAATTCCATCACCAATTCCTGCGACGGTTCCACTGACATGACTTCCATGTCTAGCTTCATCGAGAGGATTTGAATCACGTTTAGGTATATTATTTTCGAAGTTAGCGTCTCCCGCCGAGTAATCAGATCCAACAAAATCAGCTCCCCCTACTACCTTTAAATTAGGAAAATATTCACTACTTTTACTAGGATCAATTGAATCATATGTTGTTTTTTTGCCATTACCACCCAACATTAAATGGGTATAATCGGTTCCAGTATCAATGATACCTACTCTCATATTTTGTCCACTGATACCTAGCTTATGAAGTTTATCTGCTCCAATAAAACTTACTGAATTATGTTGATTTAAATCTATGTTTAGATTTTTTGATAATTGAGATATCTTTTCTTTAATAGAGAAAGTTTTTGGTCGCTCAAAGTTAGTGCTTTCTAAAAGTTTATTTACATCTTCCATTTTTGCAATTTGTAGAGCCAACTCTCCAGGTGCTACAAATGAAATTGCATTTAACACAAGTTTATATCTTGATATTATTTTTATGTCTGGAGATAAAGCTTGTAATTTATTTATAAACGTTTCTTGTTCTTCCAATACGTTTTTTTTCGCTTCTTCACTAATTACTGTTTTTCCATCAATGATTTTTGCATCAGACAACAATGCAGGTGAATGCAATTGAATAAGCCCCACATATGGGCCTTGGGCCTGAGGGAGAGTGCTTACCGGAGCAAGATGTAAAAGCTCTCTCATTTGTCCCCTATTGAACTTACTAGGCACACAAGAGGAAGTTAACATGATCATTAAAAGTAGTAGCGATATTTTTTTCATTTTAATTTCTCCACAAAATAGAAAGGATTGTGGACTATAACTGTAAAGTATAAAAAATTAAAGCTTTGTGCCCCAATGATTAATTATGTAAGTTTTTTGTGACAAAAAGGGTCACGATGACACTAAAAATACAAAAATATTAGTCTACTTTCATCTCATGAATTTTTTTATCTGGAGCAGAGAGAGCACTACCACCCTTATTTTGAGGAGTTATATTTTTTATTGTTTTTATATTTTTGCTACGCATACTTACCTGAGTTTCAGATAAAGAGCCAACTGCGACCGGTATACTGTGAGTTTGAGTAACTCCATTGATAGTTAATGAAACATCAAAAACAATATAGACTAATCCCACAAAGTCACTTAATTCCACAGATGATTCAATTGCTTCACCTGTATTTAATTTTAAATACAGTAGTTCTTGAAATTTATCTACATTAACTCCATCAACACCTCTTACCTTCACTAGACTAAAACTTTCAATATTTTCTTCGGCGATAAAATTGACAGTTAATAAATGGGTCTGAAATGACTGCTCAATTTTCATTGGAATCATTTTCTGTTTAAAAATTTTTCTTGAATAATTCTGACTTGTTTTTACAAGTGTTTTAGCACAAGAAATATTAATCAATTGAAATAAAATTAAAATAATCATCGATACTTTCATAGAACCTCATTTATTATAAAGCACTTCCACTAATAGTTAAATTTACAATCGAACTATTATATACCAACGATTGGTCAGTAAACACTTGTATAATATATTCTTGACCTGGAGTAGTTGGGATATTCATTGTAAAAGGACCAAAGGCAGCTGCTGAAGATCTACCTTGAGAATAGAGACCAACACTGTTTCCTTTTTTTAAAACATCTAGATAAAAACTATCGTTAGTCGTAACTAACAATGAAGTTGTCGCACTAGTTGCAGTAAATTTTATATATTTATTATTAAAGAGTGTATTCAATAAACCATAATAATTATTTGCACCACTTTTGCCATATAGAGAAATGGCCACATTGCCACTTCCTAAAATTAAAGAATTATATATTGGTAGATTAAAACTCCATCCACCATTATTAGTTTCACTAGAGCCATATGGATCTGAAATGGGTGCAATCAGCTTCGTCGCTAACAAGGTATTTATGTTCGCTGTGTATGACGGATTGGCCGTCTCTAATCCATAAATAAATGAAAAAAGTGAAGTTGCCGCGGTTGTTGTCTTCTGATAATTAGTTAAAACATCTAGAATAGGTCCAATTCCTAGCGTTAAATTATCACCGGCTTCATTAGTTGAATCATATAGATCGTACAAAATTTCTTGGATTGAAGTTTCCGAATACCAACCTTTATGCGTATCATTTGTTGATGTTTCCAAATTAATTTGAAACCCACTTTGTTGACGAGTACCACCTGTATCCGAATATAAATAATCAGGATCAAAGGCCATTCCTGAAAGTGCATTTCCCCATCCCTCTCCAAATGCTAAAGAGATATCTTTTTCATCTCCTGCGCTATGATTTCCACCTCGACTATCTGAGCGAGAAATATTAGTTTCCAAGAAATGTCCCCACTCATGGACGATGACATGATTATCATATTCGTCTGTATCTATATCTGCCTTCCCTAAAATATAAAGTTGATTTACACTTGGTTTGTAATGCGTGGTTGTAATCTGTCCAATCGTAATATCACCCGCTACTGCAATATTATTAATACTCCAGTTTACTTTTAATAATGGAAATGAAATTGCCGGACGTGCGATGTATATTTTTTTTGTAATAGTATAAATAGAATCTAGTATTGCAAAAGGTGCGGCCATTCGAGTGCTGCTATAACTTCCACTTGAGTTTGTTCCAGTCCAACCACTAACTGCTCTTATATCTTTCGTCGTAAGACCAGAAGCACTAAAGGCAGAAGTCACGATTGCATACTCCGCATTGCCATTAGTATTATCTTGAATAATTACTGCCGGTGATTTCATTTCAGCATAAACTCTAAGTTTAACACTTGCGCTACTTACGATATTAAAACTATAAAATCCAGAATCATTAGTGTTAGTAGAGCTTACTACAGCATCATTGGCGGCATTTAATAATTCAACATAAACATTTCTGATGGGTTTTTGAATTATACCTGAATAATCTAACTTACCAGTTGCCGCGGATACAAAATCATAAGTTAATGTTCCTGAAATTTGTATGGTACCACCACTTGTTATAGTGGGAATAGGTGCAGGCGCAGGGGTAGAACTTGAACCTCCAGAACTTTTACAGGCACTTATTACAAATAGTAAAATAAGAAAAAAAAAAGGTGATAAATTTTTATTCAAAACCATAGTATATTATCGGCTAAATTATGGTTAAACTATATACTGATCAATATTACCTAATAGTAAAACAATCAAGTACGCAGGGAGCTCAAATGCAGGAAAATATAAAAGATAAAAAAACATCACAGTGTAGTATTTGTAAAAATAAATTCTCTGCTAAACAAACCACTCCACTTGCAACTATGCGTGATTCATTACTACAGTTTGTTCTTAAAAAAAATCCAGATGTTGATATTGAAACTGGTCATCTATGTCTTAACGATTTGAATCTCATACGCAGAGATTATTTTAAACAATTAATTCATGAAGAAAAAGGTGATCTTAGTGAAGTTGAAAATGCCGTAGTAGATGCTCTTGAAGAACATGAAGTAGTTTCTAAGCAATTACTGCACTTTGATGCTGCTGCAGGAACATTTGGAGAAAGATTATCGGATAAAATTGCCAAATTTGGTGGTTCATGGACATTTATAATCCTCTTTGCGACATCGATTAGTATTTGGGTTGTTTGGAATTCAGCTTCACTTGTTAGATTTGATCCTTATCCCTATATTTTGTTAAATTTATTTCTTTCTTGTTTAGCTTCACTCCAGGCCCCAATCATTATGATGAGCCAAAACAGATTACAAATACACGATCGTCTCAGTCAGGAACAAGACTATAAAGTAAATTTAAAATCAGAAGTAGAAATTAGAGTTTTAAACGAAAAAATTGATAAGCTCATCTCACATCAATGGCAAAGACTACTCGAGATCCAAGAAATGCAAATGGATTTTATGGAACAATTAACCAATAAAAAAATAAAATAAAATAATTGCTAAGATTTGATTCCATCTTTAAACATAAAAAATGCGGCCATAACTAAACAGAGACTAGCATAAATGAAATTTTTTGTCAGAGGAACTTTTAAATAAAGAACAGCAAAAACTGCAAATATACTCATAGAAATTATTTCTTGCATTACTTTAAGTTGTCCCACCGAGTATGTTTGAACACCAATTCGATTCGCCGGAACCTGAAAGCAATATTCTAAAAAAGCAATTGCCCATGAGACTAAAATAACAATCCATAATTTTGAGTGTTGATGGGATTTAAGATGGCCGTACCAGGCAAATGTCATAAATAAATTTGAGACAATTAGTAATAATGGAGAAGCTATCATCGCAATCCTTAATATGGATAAGTATGTATTGTATCTGGCCCATAACTTGAAACAGGAATTACACATCGAAATCCAATATCTTTTCTAGTATTATTGGTATCTGGGACTAATTCCATTGTGTATCGACCAGAACGAAGCCCAGATAAATAACTTCCCCCTACTGCAAAATGTCCAGGGGCAGATATTGTATATCCTTGAGAAGGTTTTGTGAATACAAATGCTGCATCTACTGTCAATGAAGTTGTAGAGACAACAGAAATAACTTTACCTGCTGAAGTACCATCTGCATAAACAAAATCACCTCCAACCATAGCGGCAGTCCAAGATGTCCCAACACCAGTAATAGTAGTAGTCGCACTTTGAGATGCTGTTCCAGTTGAATAAACTAAATTATCTCCGTTAACGATTATTCCATCACTATGGAGTTGTGTACTAGTAATACCTGCTCCTACATCTAGTAAAGTGGCCGTTGGTGCTGGTGTAATTCTTGTAGAGATTTCTGTATTTATTGGAAGCCCCAATGGGAAACTAAAATTTCCAGCATTAAAAAGTCTATCCACATAATTCCACTCTGTCATAAATCCATCTAGTGAATCAGGGCCTACAATTGTAGAGTTTTTATCATAGAACGGCCCTGTTACTCCGTCGAATCCATATGTACCAGGAGCTACAGACGTTGCGGGTAATATTGATGTATTAACTGTACCAAAATTATATGAGCCCATTGCTGTTTTTGTTAATCCTGTCTCGGCCATACAAGTATATGGATCAGCAGAAGCTGAACCTGTAGAAGTACAAGTCATTCCATCCCTTACCCATTCGGCCACGTTTCCATATACATCCTGAATTCCAGATCGTGATAGACAACTTTGAGTTGATGCAAAAATACGATCAAGTACAACTGACCCAGTGATAACAGATCTTATTGTAGAAGATGCACTACCTGCTAATGAATACATATAAGATGAAGAAGGAATTGTTGAATCAGTATAGCCAATTAATCCACTAGCATTCGAACCATTACATCCAGAAATTGCATCGAGTGAAAATCCTTGTTCTAAATTGGAAATCGCAGAATCAGTCATTCCAATTGGGTGAGCTGAATAGGCCATAAAATCTTTTTTCTCAGGTAGAGAAACAGTAGATAATACTGCCTCGCCAGGAACTGGTAATGCTGGAGCCAGTCTATTTTGACATGAGAGTCCTGCTTCAAGAGCAGTAATATTTGTTAAGGCCGGATTGAGTGCTGAATTAGAATTTAAGATTGCTTGAGTTCCATTATATCTGATCCAAGCACCTGCTGTTCGAACAGAACATATACCAGAAGATCGGTCATAGTAAACAGTTCCATCTATAACAGTCGACGTCGGAGCTCCCATTCCAATACATCCATTACTTCCGCAACCTAAAACAGTCGCATCCGAATAAGGACAACCTGATTCTGAAATATCAACTAATAAATCTTTTCCATAATCATAATAGTGAACTCCTGCAATTATTGTTTCACCTGGTCCTGTGTAAGGACATCTATAATTATGTGTAGAATCAACTTTATTGGCAGTTGAGGTAGTCATATTCATACTATTACAAATTTCTTGATTTATAGTCCAGCGATGTACGAATGAATAGTTTTCAGGTGGAGCAAGTACTCGCACTTCAGAATATAATTCTGGAGTATACGTTGCCATTTTTCGAATTGTATTATCGACAGGTCTGACTGTATAAAAATATACTTTACCTGCAATAGCAGTAGTATCAACAAATTTTCTGGCCGTTGGATTTGCAACACTCATCTCTGCTGTAGAATTCACATCTTTTAGAAATCCATTAATATAATTATAATCTAAACCGATTTCTCTTCGATAAATATTCCAACCTGCAATTTGTACAGAACTATCGGCACCTGATCCAGTTAAATTGAATGTGTTCCATTCTAGTGTCACATTGGTAGGTACGTAAGGGCTCCATCTATCTGCAATGAGCGGCTTAGCAACAGAGTCAATTGTTGTACTGATATAACAAACTTTTGAGGTAGGATTATAATAGAATTGACCAATTGACGTAGGTATTGGTGGATCAACAATTGGTGCTACTGCTGAAGTAGATACTATCCAATTATTATTTGAAGCTAATCTAGTGACTGGACACGAGGTATTCATTTCTATCCATGAAAATTTATCAGGCGGGCTTTGTGAGCGATAGCATTTATTATTAGCTGTATCTTTAAAAATTATATTTTCGGCCTTTGGAATAATAACACTATGTGGACTTGCAGTACCGACACAATCAATTAAAACTCCAGAAGCATCGGTACAAGCTTTACTATCGGTAGTTTTATTATAATTACATTTCATATCAGCAATAGTAACTGGAGCACCAAATTTATCTGTTTTAATTCCCGAAGCAGAGATATTTGCCCATCCACCGTGAAGAGCGGCAATAGGATGAACAATTAGTGAGAAAGTTTTAGAAATTTGTTTTGGGTCCGGTGTAATTCCATCAGGCATAAATCCATCATCAACCATAGTTACAGTAATATTTGCATTACCAGACATTCCGACAACAGGACTTAATTTTAAATAGAGCTTATGAAGTTTACTATCCATGACAAGGTTGCCAACAGGCTCAAGTGTATTCCCTATCAATCTTGATTCACTTGTATCAGATACACCATTATCGTTGAGATCATAAAATGTACTAATATTTGCAACAGGTAAAATTGATGGATTATCAGAGGTTATATTTAATAATTTAATACCCTGTGTATCTTCATTTGTTGTACTACCTTTATCCTCATCTACAGTTAATTCAATTTGAGCTACTCCGCCTTCATTAGTTTCTGCTTTTGATGGAGTCATTTCTTGGTCTAGCCATGCAGAAACATCATTGGCCACTGTTGATTTATAGCATCTTGAATTGGCCGCATCCCAATAAAGGACACCTATAAGAGAGGGCGTTATCTGACCAACAGGATTACTCGAGCCTACACAATTAACTTTTATATTTGAAGAATTTTTGCAATATGCAGTGGTATTACTAATTGTATTAAAGGCACAAGTTGAAGTTGTAATAAATGGATAATCATTAACTGGCTTAATAGTTACTGCAATTTTTTGAATAGAAGTATTAACTCCACTTAAAACATTGTCTTGTAAAGTAATTGAAATATCAATTGGAGTTAAACTTGATTTATTTCGTACGGGGGTAATGATAATGGAATTACCAACTCCCTGAGTAACTGTTAAAATACTTGTATCACTACTCGCAAGACTTGCAATAGAAACTGTCTGTAAACTTTCATCAGCGCCACCACCAGGAGTAGTCAATAATGTTAAGGTTGCTGATTGCTCCTCTGTGTCTGAACTTTCCAGAATACTAATTGGAAGTAAGGGACTTGTAATTGTCGCCACGTTGCCAACAACTGAACTAGTAGCAGGTGCGGGTAAGATATTTTCAGTAGTTGATGTTGTGATGGAAGCACCAGTAGTGAGATTAGTCGTAACTAATGTAGTTCCAACAGTAAATGGAAAATCATTAATTGTATTAATTGGAACATTAACTAACATGGCCGGTATTGATGAAGTAGATTTACCATTAGAAGTAATGACATAATCTAGTGAACCTGTACCTGCAAAATTAGCTATCGGTAAAATATTTACTTTGCATAGACCAGTTGTAAGATCACATCCACACAGCGGTACCGTTGGTATCGCCAATTGTAAACCTGCCGTAAAAGTGATTGCACAACTTAAAGACTCTCCTGGTAATCGATCAACATCAAAATATGGTAGAGTAATCAATTGTGGAGTAATAGTATCCTCATCCATCGCCGTAACGACTGCTTGTGATAAAACTTGAGGTGCATAATAGCTAGGATACTGAGTGGGATTAACTGGAGCATCATCAATAGGATTAATACGAATTAAAGCTTCGATAGCTGTAGAATCTAATAGACCATTATTAATCGTGTAAGTGAATTTATCATAGTCATCTTGGCCACCAGTAAGAGTAATCGCTGTTGGAAAAACTGTTGATACATCAGCTCCAACGGTTGAAACAAGTTTACTTGCTTTTTCATCTGTATCAAGGAGATTTTTAACTTGATTAAATGTCGTTATCCCAGAATTAAAAAATACATTAATTGTATTTCCAACAACTCTTATATATCCGTCATTTAAATTACCATTTACTAAACCAAAATTTTCTATTGAAGATGAATGAGAGTCTACAAATAAATTATTTGCATGAAGATCATAAAAGTTGAGAGTTATATTATTTCCAAGAGTGCCCACGGCTCGGGCCGTAAGTGCAATCGTTCCCAAACTTCCAGTAGCTGCGACGGCCGTATAGGCCATAGGTGATAAAGAATTGATATCACCATTAGGAGGAGTATAAGTGCACAATCCAGTTGAACTACAAGTTACTTTTCCACCTTTTACAGTATTGGCCGCCAAATTATTTCTTGGAACACTATAAGTTATATTAGAACTTAAGAGACCAGCAAAATAATCACCATAACTATGAATAAGTTGAAATGCAGTTGGAGTTAATGAAGTTGTACCAATAGGACTTTCATCAATAGAATATGGAGTTGCTGAACCTTGTGCCGTTGGTGCATATTGAGGAGCTAAAGAATATGCCAATGGAGTTATCGCTATTGCAACATTCTTAGCAGCACTCTCCCCGTCTTTATCAGTTACAGTATAATTAAATCCAGCGTTACCATTTTTTCGTATTTTAGAAATAATATAAGTTGAACAAATCCCACCTGAGCATCCACAATGATTATTCATAGAATCTATATAGGGTAAGAAATCTGTTAGTTTAGTACTTGCTTGATTAAAAAGTACATATTCATTTGGATATAAAGCAGGATTTGTTTTAACAAGATCTGCTAATACAAATAAATCTAATAAATTTTGATTATAGCTAGTGAGATTATCTAATATTACCTGTTGAACAAAACTATTCTTTATCAAGTTTCTGTTAACAGTCATTAAAGTTATTTTATCAGCTATGGCAACTTTATTTACAAAACCAATTAATGTTAATCGTGTAGATAATGCAGAAGCAGCACTAAAACTTAGATCCAGTGCTGTTGCCAATCTTCCATCAAAATAAAAGGGAGAAATACTTTCTAATTCAGAGGTAACTCCACTCGCCTTACATGATATTGCAGAATCCTTGTTTACGTCAGTATAGGTTAGAGTGATTTGCTTTGAAGTTTCTTGTAAAATAGAATCATTACTTAATGTCCCTACAGGAACTTTTCGAACTTCGACAATGCTATAACAAGACCTAGTAATATTACTAAAACTTTGATTTGCACCACATTGAGCGGAACTTTGAGTTGCAGATGGAACGCAAGAAACTAATATTAACATTAATAATATTAAAAAAATTGGGAGAAATTTTATTCTATAAATTCTCATCATTTACATGGTTCCTCAGTTATGCTTATCGATCTATTATGGAGTAACTTGATTATTTTAACCTTGATAGTTTTACTCAGTTATCTTGCTTGCTATAACTTTGTAATTTCTGTGACTTAAAGGCTCAAGTAAAAAAAAAGGGAAATACTAAACAGGCTCTTTTTATTGGCACTTGTCGTGATAAACTAAATTAATGAAATATATGTTTCTTTTTACTTTGTTATTATCAATAGAAGTTGGCCAGGCCAAGGAAGAGCTAATAGTGATTCAAACTGTTTCTGTTGATCAAAAATCTTTTGTTATTGCTAAGGGAATAAAAGACGGAATAACAGCGGGGCAAGAAGTAATTTTTGCCAATGAAAATGTCAGTCTCGTCTGTAAGGCCATTGAAGTTAATCGAAATTATTCCTATTGGTATCCGGTTAATACATATATGAACGTGCCTTTTTTGCGCGAAGAAATAGTTAGTACCAACTCTCATATTTATGGAAGTATAGGACTTGAGCTTGAAGCAGATAAAAATAAATTAGTTGAAACACTTGATGAAAAAACTGACGCGAAAATTGAAATTGAAAACTTTAGAAAACAAAATCATTTCTCTCTCCGTGGCAGTATTGGTGCCGGTTTAAGTCAAACGGCATCCTCAGTAAGCACGTCGCAAAACTCTAGCAGATACGCATACGATTTATCTTTAGAATATGGACTGCGCATGATGCCTGAATTTGAATTGGGATTTGGGGTAAGAGTTGATAATGATATTTATCGACTAACGAATCCGATGCTAGATATACCTTCAACACGTTATTTAGCTTTAGCAATTGCAACTTATCATTTTGTTAATTTGTCGCATGGAAAGGATAATGCTTATTTGTCACTAGTAGGAGGAATTGGAACATCTAAAACAGTCGTAAACCAGGCAACTAATTCAGGATATGCTACTGTTTTACCGCAAATTAGATTAGGTTATATAAGGCCATTTTCCAAGAGCAATGCCATCATTTTTGAAGTATCAGTGGAGTCAATTTCAGCTAAGGAAACTCTACCCGACTCCACTATACAAACATCTAGTTATTCCAATGTAAAAGGAACAATTGGTATAACTTTCTAATCTGCAATATTTATTGATAAATGCGAATCTTGATTACAAATTAATAAATCACCTTCAGGCATGCAAACTTCATCCGAAAAAGTAACATCACTAGCAAGATTTAATTGACCAGATATATTAAGGCCTCGAAGTGAATCCAGGCCAGATTTTTTTAAACTTTCAGCATAAAGTGCTTCAAGTGTTTTAGACTTAATTGTAATCGATTTTAAATTACCAAAAAAACTTTTACTAACATCAGCTTGAATTTCTTGATTAATATTTTCCTTTTGATCAATTATTCTTATAATATTTTTACCTGTTAGTTCAATAGAAATAGCATTTGATGGGTCTGATTCATTAAGTGCTTGTTTCATAAGGTTAGTAGTTACTCCTTCATTTGTAACATCCAACTGAGCTATTCCTGTTGAAGCACTTGATATTTTTTCAAAACGATTAGTAGAAACTTTTTTTAACGTAAGCACTTCATGTAGTTTAATATCAAATTTCACTGAGGAAGACGCAAATGCTGAAGTTGATACTATAGCTAAAAAACAAAAAACACTTATTGAAACCTTCATTGATCACTCCTAAAAAAGATATTCTAATGACTAAAATTTAACAGAAAATTTGGTATTATCTGACATTTACCCACAAATTACATAGGTAAAAATTACATACAGGCTAAAGTGC
>JAVHRK010000057.1:0-19373 GCA_036171615.1 Bacteriovoracaceae bacterium | reverse complement strand
AGGACTGTGCGAACTCCTCGATACCCCGTAGCTTGCTGCGGGGAGGGATTCATTTTAGTAGCCGATCAGTTTGTCATGTTTAATGGCCGTAAAGTAATAAAATATGAAAAAAATTTAATACCAATTTGGATATCTGATTTTATCAATGTTATTGGTGAGCTCCTGTATTTTTAGCAAGGGAACAATCACTGTAAATGCTCCCAACCGAACAGACGGTACGGTGGTGAGTGCTGCATCGGTCACTAAAGTGGAAATTATCAATCATCAATTGATTGTCACCGGAAAAAATCTCGATAAAATTCAAAATGTAAAAATAGAAGGCACGGCACTCAACGAAACTTTTGCCATTGAATCTCAATCAACTAGTCAAATTATTGCCAACTCCCTCAATCTGGTAAGTATTGGAGTGGGTGGATTGTTCAATCTTATATTGTCGGATGCTACTGCGGCGTCGACATTCCCGATTGATTTTGCACTTTGTAATGCAACTTTAAATGGAAAAGGTTTTGATTGTTCTATAACGGCCAATACCAATGATGTACTTACCTATGATGGATCAAAATGGGTACCTAAGGCGCTGAACCTCAGTGGATTGATTTATGTTGGAGCTTTAAGTGCACTGCCAGGAAATTATCCTTCATCTCCTGCAATCGGTGAGTATTGGATAATCAATCAGGCCGGAACAATCTCAGGTGTGAATTATGCAATTGGAGACTGGCTGGTTTATAATGATTCCGGCACATGGGATAAAATAAACAATGCCACAGTTGTAACATCGGTACACGGACGAACAGGTGCGGTGGTCGCTGCCAAAAATGATTATAACATAGGACAGATGAGCGATGTCGATATGACAACCACTCCTCCGGTCAATGGAAAAATTTTACAATTCAATGGAACCAACTGGGTTCCAGTATCACCTACTGTCGGTAATGTTGGGATTGGGACAACGGCACCGGGAAATAAGCTAGCTGTTACTGAGCCTGTTGCAACTGCAGCCGCTATTCCAGCAGTTGGTTCGAACGGTGGAACCTTTTCTGTTCTATCAGATGCTGGAAAATACGGACTCATTATTGGTGCAAAAGGGAATGGTGATGTTTTTCAACAATCACAACGTGTTGATGGCTCTGCCTTCGTTTACAATTTATTACTTCAGCCCAGTGGAGGCAACGTCGGCATAGGAACGACAACTCCTTCCGAAAAACTTGATGTCTCCGGAAATATTCGTGCTTCAGGACAGCTGTCAACCGGAGCTCAGACGCTTACAGGTGGGACATCGACCGTGGATTGGAATACCGGCAACGCCATCTCCACTGACTATAACTGTGCTTCAAGTGTCACTATGAACAATCTTCGTAACGGCGGTACTTATACCTTGGTGGTCACTGATACTGGAACCACTCAATGTACTTTTGGAACAAGCACCACCGGCACCGATGCGGCGACCGTCACTTATCGTTTTAAACCGGCCAATGCTGCCAGAACCACAACTTCACATACCGTCTACACTCTGATGAGAGTGGGGACAGTTGTCTATGTGTCGTGGGCTTCGGGATTTTAATCAAATAACATGTAGTCAGATTGGACTACACCAAACGCGTAGTCTAACTTGACTACATCAATTTCATGGCTTAAAATCAAGATGAGATATTTATCAGGTGGTTTTATGAAGTTGTTTTATTATAATGTGCTTTTGTCAAAAGAAGATTTGGCAGACAGGGTCAATGATATCAGTTTTCTGAAGAAAGCGGCTAATCATCATAAAAAGATTGCTATTTATGCTCCCCGTAGATATGGGAAAAGCTCTATCGCGAGAAATATTCTACCAAATGAAATTAAAACCAAAAATTTTATTGCTGTCTATTGTGATTTTATGGGGGTTCAATCAACCAAGGATGTTGCCAATAGGCTGAGTAAAGGAATTTCCGAAGGTATGGAGCAATATCTTCCTGCTAAAAATCTGATAAAGGCCGCAACTCAATTGTTAAAGAGTTTGAATTTTACATTTGACCCTAATCCCATTACAGGAGAAGCAACTTTTGGACTTTCTACCAAAAGAGGTCAGGAGCCCACTCTATCAGATCTTTTAAAGGTCTTATTGGAGCTTGCTTCAACATATAAGTGTTTTTTTGTTTTTGATGAATTTCAGGATGTGCTTGAGGCAGAAGATTCTTTAGGTCTTTTAAGGTCTGATCTGCAAAAATTAAAAAATACCCCTATCTTTTTTTTGGGGAGCAAAAGAAGGTTGCTAAGCCAGATTTTCAACAGCCATCAATCCCCATTTTTCAATTTTGCGGATGAATATGTACTCAAGGCAATTCCATTTTTGGATTGGAAATCATATTTTGATGAAAGGCTAAGACCAGTAAAAATAAAATTAACAGATACAGCACTGGAACAGATTCTTGAAATTGCTCTCAATGTGCCGAACTCTATTTGTGAAATAGGGTCTTTTATACAAGAACATCAACGTAATTTAACAATAGATTCACCACAAATATTAAAAATAATCGATGATCTACTTACCGCAAAATCTGAAAGTTTTTATTTTCAGTTAAAACAATTATCTGCCACAGAAAAAAAAGTCATGCATGCACTTGCTATCAATAAACTTACTGTTGAAATTCAAAGTAAAGATTTTCAAAATAAAACAAATCTAAGTTTATCTGGAATAAAGAAAACAATTTTAAGGCTCTACAACAGTGGAATTGTAGAGGAAGATGATCATGCCTATCGTATTTCAAATCCATTATTTAGGGTGTTTATTTTAAGAAATGGAATTTAAAAAAATGACATCGGAATACCAATTCCAAATTCAAGGTTATATATATTTTGAATATTTTCCCCGGTAAGAGTGGTGGTCAGACCACTGCTGTCTTTTACGGTGGAAAGTGTAATTTTTCGAATCGCCATGTATCCAGAAAAAACAGAAAAAAGTTTTTTAGACATGCCCAGTTCAAGACCGGAGCCCGACAAAACATCGCCACTGTTATAGAATCCGCTAGAAGACGTCACGTTATCTTTGGCACTTAAAATATAAGTGGCCCAAATTCTTTTGGTGTTAAATCCACCTTTGCCACTAGAACCGGCCGCCTGGCCCAAGCTATAGCAGAGAAATAATCCAATTTGTGTCCGACTGAATTGATCTTCATATTTGATGGAAGCGTGGGTAGTTTTATCCTTGAATTTCGCCGTGGCATAATCTAGGCCCAAGGCCAACTTTCCACGTGACAGACTTAATCGGCTTCCATATTGCGAGAAAATACTGGAGTCTTTTGAGGCAATAAAGTTTTCGCTAAAGTGCGGTTCTAAAAACAGGGAGGCAGCGGCCGATTGTGCGAGAAATTGGGATGTGATGAGTAAAAGTATGGTTAGTAAATATAACTTCATAAGTTACAATAAGTTTAAATTACCGCCAAATTTTAGTCGAGGCTAAAGATTGTTCTGTTGGAATTATTTAAGACCCCCTGTTTTTTTGCATATTACGCTTGAAACATGGGGGTGTTTCATGCATAATACTCTTATGGAAAGAAATGCCACAATTTACTTAAAATCTTGGTTTAAAGATAAAAAGAGGAAACCTTTGATACTGAGAGGAGCAAGGCAAGTTGGCAAGTCAACACTTGTCAGGCTATTTGCAGAGGAATTAGATATTACTCTTGTTGAAATCAATTTTGAAACATTAAAATTAAAATCCTTAAATGAAGAAATCAATATTGAAGATATTATTGAAGAATTGGAATATAAGTTTCAAGTAAATATCAATCGTAAAACACTCTTGTTTTTCGATGAAATCCAGCAAGCGCCACTTATGATACAGGCCTTGAGATACTTTTATGAAAAAAAGCCAGAAATTCCGATTATTGCAGCAGGATCTTTGTTGGAATTTGCTTTGGAAAATAAATCCTTTTCAATGCCTGTAGGAAGAATCGAATATTATCACTTAGGTCCAATGAGTTTTTTTGAATTTTTAAATGCAATTGGTGCTGCAAAACTATTAAATTTTCTTATAGAAAATCCCTTTAAATTAAAAGAGTACCATTACGTCGAATTAACAAATTATTTTAAAAAATATTTATATATTGGAGGAATGCCTGAGGCCATATTAACCTATATAAATACCAAGGATATGAATAAAGTACAAAAAGTTCACCAAAGTATTGTTCAAACATACAGAACTGATTTTTCAAAATATTCAACGCGCTCCCAACAATTTAAGATGGAAGAGCTATTTGATGTTTTACCACGTATCATTGGAAAGAAATTTAAGTACACCGAAATTTCCACCATATATCAGGCAAGGGAAATAAAAGTTTTAATTAGTTTATTGGAAAAATCCAAGGTCATACAAAAATGTTACCATACAAACGGGATCTCCCTTCCTTTAAAAGCATATGCTGATACAAGTGTTTATAAGATTTTCTTTTTAGATGTAGGGATTTTGAATTATTTAAACGGTTCGAGCTATGAAGAAATTCAGGATTACAATGAACAAACATTTGGGACAAAAGGAGTCATTGCAGAACAATTTACTGCACAACATTTGTCTTATCTTCATGGGGGACATGAGCCGCCTGAACTATTTTACTGGTTACGTGATAAAAAAAATGAAAATGCTGAAGTTGATTTTGTCATAAAATATAAAAATAAAATCTGTCCACTTGAGGTCAAATCAGGGAAAGCAGGGAAAATGAAATCTTTATTTCAATTCGCCCAAAAAAACAATTGCAAACTAGGAATTAGAGTTGATTTAAAAGATCGATCAAATGAAAAATCTGACATTGAAGTGGTTGAGCATTTAATTGATTCTGAAAAAGTAAAAATTGACTTGCTCAATTTTCATATAGGTCAAATTGAACTTTTACGCTAGCCAAAGCGCCCCTTCTCGTCACAACAGGTGCTACTATAGGCAGTGATGAACAAGTTATTGCACCGGTGGCATCAAATCCTGAAACATATTTTCCAGCTGGGCATGACTGAGCTCCGATTCTAATTTTAGTCCATTTTTTTGGTGTTCCAGTAGGACAATAAACAGGTTCTCCAGTTGACCTATCAAATGATAACTCACCACCAGCTACGCATGTAGAATCCAATATGTTTCCGACAATACCACCTACTCCGGCCCATGTTCCTGTTGCACTACAAAGTTGTAATACTCCATATTTCTAATAAAGAAAAACCGCGATTGTTTTTTTTAATGATTGAATTTGTAGGTGAAATCTTTTTAGAATTATTTTCAAATGACATTCAAAACCTCGATACTATATTTACTAAATATTTTATCAAACTTTAAAGCCAACTTAATTATATGGTTGTTTTTGCCGGTACCAAAACTTAATCCTTTAATGGGAGCTTGAAATAAATTCTTTAGTCAATAACAGAAGGAATTTTATCAATTTGTGTGCCTAGATCTCTTGAAATACTCGGAGATAAACCACTGGGAACGTGCACAGGATGAGAAATATCGTTTTCTAAATCACCTTTTTTAGTAGCTTCCTTATCTAATAATCCATAGGCAATAAAATCAACAATTCCAGTTACGACTTCATCAGGAAGGGTGATAGGAAATATCTCAGTATCATTTAATCCTAATTTTTCTTCGTTAGGGGCAATGAAATTTTGTCTTACTGAGGGAACAAAATAATCCTTTAAATAAAGAGTATCAAAAAAATAGTTCCCATGATTATTCATTGAAAATCGTTGAGGATCTACGGGACCTCTGAGATGAAATAGGACTACTTGTTCAAGTGCTTTAATTGCTCTTTTTTTAATATCTCTACTCGCAAAATCTTGAGCTCTTGCATTTCCATGATGAAAATAGGGATAAGTTTCAATAATATTTCTAAGTGGCGGGATCCTAAATTTAAAGCAATCTTTAACTTGAAAACTTCCAGCTGCTCTTCCCATATCAGGTGCATATCCAGTTCGAGAAATAGTTTGATTATTAATATAACACTGAGGAAATTCTCCTCTTTGAAGTCTCACACGTCCAAAGAAACTTGCCTGTGAATCACTAGGAAATTGAGCATGACTTAATGGACTTAAAATATCTCCCTTCACTCCAAGTGAAGCATATCCCTTTCCTCCGAAAGTAGGGCCGCTGTGACATTGAAAACAACCTGCACCTTTAATCGTTTGATTGCCAAGCATATATGTGCTACCCATCTTGGTAAAAAAGGAAACAACGCCAATTAATTCTGATTTAGTAAGTGAGTTTTTTCCCTCTAAAAACTGATCAAAGGGAGTTCTCTTTGAAACATGTGTACTAATAAACATTGCAAGAGGGATGGCAAGAGTTTCATCACTTAACTCGCGTTGATATAGTTTTTTAAAAGCATCACGGTAATATGGAATCTTTTTTAATTTGGCAATCGTGATAGCAAGACATTCATTTCTTCCTGGAATAGAACGAGATCCATCAGGTCTAAATGAGGGAATGCCCTTAATAGACTCAATATTTGCATTAAACGACCCAGTATCTTTACCAGAAAAATAATCAAAGGAGTTGGATTGAGTTATTTTGATTGGTTCTTTGAAGTAGTATCCACCGGCCTCAAAAGGATTATTTTTAATAGGGACATAATTGTCACCGCATACTTCGATTGAAGTGTGAATTGGAAGTAGAACTTGGAAAAAAAGATTTCCAAATCTTCCATCGTGAAACAATCCCTCGCTATTGTCCTTATTTATTCGATAAGCGGCATTGATAGTAGAAAGAGCATTTCTGAACATATAAGATTTTCCAGCATTACCCATTCCATCATCACCAAGCCCTCTATCAACTGATAATTCGCCTTCACCAAACGATTTACCTACGGTATTTCCAGTTGGCCCTCCTTTTCCAAATGCTCCAATGCTTAGCGAATTACCATCGGCCATACCATGATTAGTTAAATGGCAAGTAGCACAGCTAACGTCATTATTGCGGGATAAGACTGTATCGTTAAAGAGATTTCTTCCAAGTTCCAATTCTTCAATGCTTGGTTTACGACCTAAAATTTGTCTATAATCAATTGGAGGAAGTTTAGTTATTTTATCTTTTAAGTATTCTCTTACTAATGGAGAGTTAGTTGTAATAAAATGATTTTCTTGTGTACAGGCAGAACTTAAAATGACAAAAAATACAATGAAAGCTAATTTAGTTTGCATCTAGAAATCCTCTTTCTTGTAGTCCAGATCCAAATGTTCGATCACTGATAACATCATTTTTAATTTTAAAAAAGCTACTACAACCTTTTCCAGCATCATTTCTACTTGCTCCTACACAACCTTCGCTGATTACACTAATATTTAACTTATATTGATATGGGTTAAGGGGAGAGTTGAAAGTAAGAAAAATTCCTACCCCCATGATTATATTTTGATCGCCTTTCGCCGGAAAATTTTGAAATACTTGTGGTGTTTGATAATATGTTTTTACTCTAAAAGTTGAACTATTGTTGACTACTTCCTTAGCCGCATTTGTATTACATAAAGTTAAAGATTTTTTATCACAACAATATACTTTTACAGGATTTGTTTTCATGTTAATCATTGGAACGGAAGGTAAATCAAGTGCTTCTTGAAATGTTTGATCAGTACCATAAATACTTTTGTCAACACAACGACTAAACATCACACCAGCGCCTTGAGATAAATTAGTTATTTCTAATAGATTTGAATTTCTCAATAATTTTACTTTATTTATTGTAAATGTTTGTTGATCGGTATTGATATAGTTTGTATTGGCCAATGTCCAGGTTACAAGTGAAGGTATTCCAAGCGTGGCCGTATTAGAATAGTATGATTCCGTAAAATCAAAACTTTCCCAATTAATATTGGATTTAGATTTAGATATAATTTTTTTAATAATATTGCTTGATTCTGCAATATTGGCTTCTAGTTCTGCCTTCTTTTTTGATATATTCATATTTCTAAAAATTGAGGCAGAACCTAGAAAAACCATTCCCATTAATCCTACGCTAATCATTAATTCGACTAACGTCACACCTTGTTCAGATTTCTTCATAAGTTTCCTAAATGCATCCAGCTTGCAAACAAGCCAGATAAAATAACCCAGTTTCATTTTTAATATCACTACTTAATTTCCATGTGTTTTTATATAATTCTGAACCTGCTATATCTTCTTTTGTGACTTTACTTCCTTGAGTACAACTAGCTTGATAGTTAATCTTAGCGATATTGCCATTATCTGGTGTTACACAAAGTTCATTGATATCTTTTCCGCGAATAGATTTTGGATTGTTTCCAAAATTTAAAATATGACCAAATGGCTTTTTATTTCCATTTGGATCATTTAAACTAATTTGACCTGGACCGATTGCAATTTTTTCAAGAATCAAATGAGATGAAGTGGTATCATAGCGTAGCATAGCTCTTGAATCATTAAAAATAGAATTAAATAAAGTTACAAATTCTGGAATAGTGTAGGTGACCTGTGCGCCAGAATTATTTATTACTTTCTTATGTGTATTATTATCTACATCAAAGCTAAACTCCATTCCTGAGTCAATCTGGATATTTCCAGAGATGGAGTTACTTTCTACATAAGCTCTAGGATTTTGTTTATCTCCATTTTTATCTAACGTAATAAATGCATCTGATGAAAGTGTTTTGTAATTTGAATCATTTGCTAAATCTGTTAATCCAAGAGTCGTCCAATTTACTCCTTGCTCATCAAGGGTGGACGTTTCAATCGCAACCCAAGCCGCTCTTAATTTATTTGCAGTTATTGTAGATCCGTCAATTGGGAATGATTTGTTATTGCCATTTGGAGCTAATAATAGCATTGCTTTGGTCCATTGATTTGTTGATAAAGGAGGTAAGAATAATCCTCCTTCATTTTTACAGCTACTGCTTCCCGAATAAATATCTTTTGCTTTTGCATTACTAATAAAAAAGCCATTATTTCCCCGGCATAAGAACGGAAATTGAGTTCCATCTGCATAAGGATCATTCTGTCGTACAAGTTTAACACCTTTAAATTTTATATTATGATAAAGTAGTGCAGAATTTTTTTGTGTACTGGTATTTACTGGTAAAACCCAAGTGAAATTTGTTTGAGTCATGTTACCTGTTCCGTTCCAATAAAGAGAATTATTTGAAGTATTATTTATTGTTGAGATAACAGGTAATCTCGAAATAACGGAACTAGCACCATCGGATTTTAGGCCAATCCAAAAATAGCTGAACGCACCGACTTGATTTTTTGGATTTTTCATCCATCCTACAAAATCATCTATATCTTCTTGATCTTGAGGGGCAATAAATTTTCCTTGATATGTTAAATTGTAGAATGAATAATTTGTGCCAACGATAGGAAGATCTATTATTCCAACTACTAAATTATCAACTGCGGCTTTGTCGGATACCTCTTGAGACATTTTAAAACATCTTGATTCAGCATTATTATAATTTGAGCTTGCAAGCCCTGCAGTCGTTGAATTGAAATCTCTTGCGAGAATATATTTACCATAGTTATAGCACATAACTGGAAGTGGGGTGTTGCAATTTTCCTCTTTTAAGGTAAATGATTTCTCATCAGAATTTAATTTAGCTGCAATACATTTTGAGGTAGAAGCTGCAGCTTGAAAATTGAATAAACTTGATTTTGTGTAATTAAAACTATTCATAACAATTGAAGTTGAGGAAGAGTCAATACATTCAGGAAGTGTGGAATCTGCTGGGTTTTTTGGCATCTTATTCATGGGACCAAATGTACCTAGACCTAATTGATCACAACTTTTCATATAACAGGCAGTACATGCAATCCCATCGGAAACGCTATATTCATCGCTTTTGTTAAAGCCTGGATAAGCAATATTTAAGTATCCACCAAAACGCTCGGTTACTGATTTTCCATTTGTATTGAAACTGTTTCCTTGTGTGCAAATTTGGCGGCACATAGAATTATTGCTTATGTTTGAATTGGTATCAGTAAATGAAATGGAATATTGTTTATCAGTATTTGCAACAGTGCTAACAGTACTTGCTGTTGAACATATCGGTTTAACTTTTCCAGCCGCATCAAATGGCGACATACAGGTATCATCTCCAGGACCATTTATTGCTTGATAAAGTTTTGAAATTGAAATTGTGTTTTGATTATTTTTAATTGAGTAACTAAGCGTAGAATTAATACCACCAGATGCAACATACTGATTGGGTGTATTATAATATAAATCCGCAACCATAAACATTGGTCCATATTCTCTTTGATTTACATTGTCATTTCGACATCTAAATTTTACTTCATTACATGATGTAACAACATTTTTTGAAACATCTGTTGTTATATAATTTCCTTCTGTTGAATATTGTCCTTCTTGTGCAACAATACTTTTAAAAGACACTTCAAATGGTTTATCTTGGTTTGTTGAAAACCCATTTCGATTGAAGATAACATTACTACCCATTACTGTTTCCATTCCTGTAATGGATAATTTGTTTGTTCCAATATCACAGTACCCAATGAGGCCAATCCATTCAAAAGATTGTACTTCATTTTTTTTCATCACACCCTTTGCGCCTAAAGTGTTAATTTGAATATTAAAATTGTATCCAACGGATTTAGCATCTAGATTAGTTTTGCGAGCTAGCGCAGTAAGGGGTTGAAAAAGTTTTCCATTTTCAGGATTCATATTAACAGGTGTTATTTCTAATCTTACTACCGGTTTTAATTGCAAGAAGGCTTGATCAACGCCAATGGCATTGGGTTTTAACTCTATACATTTACTCCAAAGATTATCGACTGTGCCACAAGCAGTATGTTTACTAATATTCCAATCAGCAAAATAAGTTTTGAATCGATTGGCATTGAGAACTAAATTAGTGTTGGCCATATTGAGGTAAACGGGGGCTACAGGAGGTTTAGAGTTAGGATCTGTAGAAATCCATTTACAAGCACCTTCACTTTTTAATAATCCATTTTTTGTGTCAAAAATGATTGATTTAAGTCCATTCATCAGTTGATCGCTACTATCACTAATTTTACTTTGGCCCTTTGAAGCTTTTGTGGTAAGTGCAGAATTACTTTGAGTATTCATATAGACATAGCCAGAAATACCAAGCAGTGCAGTTGCTACCAGAATTTCTATAAAACTAAATCCTTTATTCATTTTTGATAATTGACTCATATTCTTCTTCCTTGAAAAAATAGATTGTTTAATTTTTTAATGACTTGGTTGTACCCATACTCGTCTATAAAGTTGAGTATAGGTTGTCGTTGTTGTTGTCACATCTTGAATTCCATCAAATCCACTGACTAGTGCATTATTATCATTAAGTAATTTATATGGTTCTATCGTGGCTTTAGTACTAGTTGAATTCATTTTATAATTAACAGATCCAGCTTGAAAGGCATGTTGGGCAGTGGTTGTAACAGTTGAAGCTGATTTACCTGCATTCACAGTTCTCCAAGCAGCATTGGAAGTGGGAATAAATAAGACGTCTAATAAGTTTGAAACCTGATTTGATAAAACATCGTTGAAATATTTAACATTATTCATAACTGTTTTTGTTGTGTTAACAGTATTTGACTTTGATACTGCTGAATATCCACACGGAAAGGAGTCCGCCCATGTCTTTGTATTATTAGCTACAAGGTAATCTCCAAGATTAACAACCATTTCCTCTGGTGTTGTTTGAGCAGACTGACCTTGTGGTCCACTCCCTGGGCCGTAATTCATTGTTCTTTCATAACCTAGTTTATACAAGCTTCCAGGTCCTAGATTTTTTATATAACCGTTTACTACTGTCATTGTTTGGGGATCATTATATTGTGGAGATCGACATGATGGATTAGGGTTTTCTGATATAGAGACATCACATTTAGAAACACATGAAGACGAAGTTAACTTAATTTTAGGAATAGCGATTGGTCTTTTGAAAATAGATTTAAATTCAGAAAGTTGAGCTTTGCCTTTTGAATTTATGTACTCAAGACTTATAATCATCTGTATAAGAAATTTATCTTGATCCATTGTTTGTTGTTGCGAGCTTTGTTGACCGAGACTCGTTTTGATTTCAGAAGTAGGGAGCAATTTAAAACGAATGGATGAATTTTTACCAGTCATAAAACTTTGTTGGCCAAACATATATTGTAAATCTAAATCATATTTTAAATAATTATCTCCATCCATTTGTTCATTAAGTAAACCTAGATCAGATGCTTTATAGGTATTTCCACCCGCGACGTTTTGCCCTGACCAAGCACAGGTTTCTTTGGCAGCGCCATTGCTCCAACTATCACTTTTACAAATAATAAGATTACTTGCGATTAAAAAACCACCAATTCGAGATATTTTCTCTTTATAGGGGACTAGGTGTTGAACTTTTATAATGTCAGCAGAACTAAGTTGAGCAGTTGTTGAGACTCTAAGGACATACATGGAAACAGCAAGAGCGGCTCCTAATGTTATTACGGCCATCCCAATTGCAGATCCATTTTGATTTTTTAAAATCATTTTTTACCCCAAAATATATTCTTAGAAGAATTTTATTTAAATATAATAACATGAAATAAAAAATTTACTTTAAATTTTTACTTATTGGATGATAAACCAATGTAAAGACGTCGGGTAATTTTTTTGGGGCCAAAATTTATTGCAAATAATATTTGGCACCAGCAGTATAACTAAAAATCAGTGCCGAATCGTCATCACTAACCGCCTGAGTTTTCATAAGTATATAAAAACTCTCAATTATTAATTTGGCATGTTTCTGGCTTTATTAAAAAGCAGGACGCTTTTCTAGGATGGAAAAGTAAAATTACAGGAAGTGTAAATTCCCTAGCAAAGGAGTGATTATGAGAGAGACAAAGCAGAGTTCGTACCATCTAAAAATTAGATGGAGGCCATGAAATAATATTATTTAACGTATAAAGAAAGACGGCGTACTTTACTGACACCTAAGGAGTCATGTATGAAGTACGCCGTTTTTCTTATTTCCATCTTTATCTTTTCATCTGTTCAAGCACGCACTATTTTTTCTTTTAGACAATCTAATGCCATTATGAGTATTACCAATATGCTTAGTGAAAATGCTGAAGATCTCAATAATTCTTTTCAAATTAGTGATAAAGAAAATACAATTTTAAATACAAAATCATGTGAACAAGTTGAGTCCAGCGTCGCCTTAATGGCCTTTAAGGAAGCAATGGACTCTGTTCTTAGAATGTTTCCTGATGAAGAAATTCCTTACAATGAAGCGCTCGCAGACATGAATAATTATTTAGATATGGCTCCTCTGACACTATGTAAGTTTTTCCGTGCTACAACAGAAAAACAAATAGTCACACTCTACTTTTTCAATCTTGACACCAAAATACATTTACGAATTGATAAAATGACACGCTTATAGTTGGTGTTAGTGTAATACTGGCCTCAAAAACTTGGCACGCCATTAGCAATACTCTCTTTGAAATGTCTCAGGATGAGATATTAAATTAAAGGAGAATGTATGAATCTTGAAACTCTAAAACAATTTGAAAGTCTTTTTCTTGAGCTTAAAAAAAGTACAATGGAAGAAATTAAGTTGCACGCCGATGTTGTCACTCCTATTAAAGGCGATGAAATGGATCAAGGTAACTTGGATCGCGAACTTGCCCTAAACTTGAAGCTAGTAGGGCGAAATTCTTTTATGTTAAAAAAAATTGATAATGCGCTTTTTAAACTTAAAAATGGAACATTTGGAATTTGTGATGAGTGCGATTGTGAAATTGAAATTAATAGATTACGTGCTCGCCCAATAGCCACTCAGTGTATAGCTTGTAAAGAAGCAGAAGAAAAAAATGAATCTCATGTATTATACGAAAAACGCTCACATACTTTAGGAACGACATTTGCAAGCAATGTAATACCATTAAGACGAAATCAGGAACAATTTTTATCAGTAGTGGAAAACTAAGGTGCAATAAAATGCACCTTAGTTGGGAAAAAAATTAGATGGCGAAATCGGTAAGAACTTGCATAAGTTCCTGGGTACGAAGCACGAAAGCTTCTCTTTCTTCGTGCTTTAGGCCTTCTGACGAAATATGAGCTAAGTCTTCTACATGGTGACAAAGTTTATTTACTAAATCTGTATTACCTTTTTCATGTAATTTAAGAGCATTTTGAATAAGTGAATTATTTGGGTTAATGACTAATGTTTTCTTAATTGGAAACATTGATTCATTGCCCATGCTCTTGGCCATTTGTTGCATTCTTTTCATCTGTTCATCAACTTTAAAATAGGCCGGTGCTTTTGCATTTTTAATTTTTACAATTTCAATGTCTTTAGTTTCGCCACCTGCGAGTACTTCAGTAAATAAATCTTTTACTTTAATATCAGCATCTGTTGTAAGTTCAGTCTCTAAGAGATTTCCAATTTCAGCATCGATTGATGCAAATTTTATTGTTGTGTCGCCTAATTTAGTAAATTCTGTATGTTGCATAAAATGTGGATCAATATAAGATTCTGTTTCAATGGTTTGAATCCCTTCCTCTAATAATTGTTTGCGAAGAGCATAGTCTGATTTACCTTTTTCAAAATAGAGAACAGTTTCTTTAAGCTTTTCAGAATATTTTTCTGGAACAGAAGTTTTATATTCGCTTAATGTAATAAATTTATTTTCCGAGTCTTTAAAAATAACAAAGTCTCTCATCATTTCGTCGAATTTATTATCTGATACTGCACCATATTTTATAAAGAGAGAAATATCATCCCAAATAGCTTCATAACGAGGACGATCATTGTTAAAAAGTTTTTTTAATGATTCTGCAACTTTCTTAATTACATAATTAGAAATTTTCTTAACATTAGGGTCACCTTGTAAGCTAGATCTTGAAACATTCAGTGGAATATCACTAGAGTCCATACATCCTTTTAAGAGTGAGAGGAATTCCGGAACAATTTCTTTTACATTGTTAGAAACAAATACTTGTTTGTTATATAGACGAATATTTGATTCATTAAATGGTTTATTTGGATTTAGCTTAGGAAAGAAAAGTACACCATCAAGTGTAAATGGATGATCAACTCTTAAGTGAATCCAAAAGAGGGGATCGCCATCCATTGGAAATAACTTATGATAAAATTCTTTATAGTCTTCATCTTTTAAAGTTGTTGGATCACGTTTCCATAGCGGATTGATATCGTTTACCAGACCAGGGTGATGGATAACTCCTTTATCGTCAGCTTTAGCTTCTGCATCATTAACAAATATTTCATAAGGCATAAAATCACAAAACTTTTTTAATGTTTCTGAAACTTTCCATGCTGATAAAAATTCTTCTGATTCTTCGTTTATATGGAGAGTAATTGTTGTTCCAACTTCAGCTTTTGTAGATGGCTCAAATGTGTATTCTGTTTCACCTTCAGAAATCCATTTTGCAGGAGCAGCACTTTCGGTCATAGAGAGAGTTTCAACTTCTACTCTTTTTGAAACCATGAAAGCAGAGTAGAATCCAAGTCCGAATTTACCAATTATATCTGTATTTGGTGAATTGCCTTCAGCTTTCATCTTAGAGACAAATTCTTCGGCTCCAGAAAACGCTAGTTGAGCAATGTATTTTTCAACTTCAGCTTCTGTCATACCCAAACCGTTATCAGCTAGAGTGATTGTCTTAGCTGTCTTATCAACAGTTACTGTTATGTTACCAGTAGGTATTTCTTGATTGCTAGTTCTGGCAAGAGTGGCTCTCTTGGTAATTGCGTCAGTAGCATTGGCCACCAATTCTCTCAGAAATATATCGTGCTCTGAATAAAGCCATTTTTTGATAATTGGAAAAATATCCGTTGTGTTGACACTAATCGTACCTTTGCGTGAAGTCATGATTGCTTTCTCCTTTTAGTAAACTTAAAATAAGTAACTAACAATATGTGATCACTTTTTTAAGAGTCAAGGTTATGGCAAAAAAAATACCAATGAATATATTAATCATTACGACAGGTGGAACGATTGAAAAAACCTATGATGAGTTTGATGGATCATTGGAAAACCGCGGCACTTCCATCAAAAATCGTATCTTATCTAAATTACGTCTCCCTTATACAAATATTTCCGTGCTCTCATTGCTTTCCAAAGATTCACTTTATATGGATCATCATGATCGCGAGCTGATTTGCGTTACAATTAAAAAGCACTTAGAAGATAAATGTCCAATCGTTGTGCTTCATGGAACAGATACGATGGCGCTTACAGCAAAATATTGCTTCGATCAAATTAACGAATTATCGGTGCCTATTGTATTTACAGGGGCAATGATCCCTATGGGGTTTGACGATTCAGATGCTGCTCAGAATGTGACAGAGGCGTTATTGTCAGTTAAGTTTTTGGCCCCCGGTTTTTATATCTCATTTCATAACCAAATTTTCACTGTGCCTGATGTTCAAAAAAATAAATCGAGAGGAACTTTCGAGGGAATAGAGTAAATGAATAATTCAGAATTGTTTTTTAGCTTTTTTAAAGAGTCTTTTTTTGAAGTTAAAAATAATATTTCAAAATATATTTATATTTTTATTTCTCTTATCATATTCACAAATCTCGATGAAGGCGTTAAGGCGTTAAGCGGTCAAGATAGTGAAGGTGGTACCATCTTTGTAACACTTGTTTCTGTCTTATTTACTTTTGTAATATCTGCAAAAATTATATTAATGCATAAAAAAAATGCTTCTCCCAAAGATAGTATGCTCTCTATTCTGGTACCCTTTTTGCTTTATAGTTTTTATTATTCAATTTTCTTTTTTGCTGGTTTAATATTTTTAATTCTTCCTGGTTTGTGGGTATTAATTTATTTTTCTCAACTTCCATTCATCGCCGCCTTAAGCTCAACCAAAGAAAGTTACTTTAAAAAAAGTATAAAACTGGTAAAAAAAAATACGGGTCTAGTTGCTTACATCAGTATTAGTACTGTTGTTTTAGAATTTTTCGCACTTATTTTTACTCCTATAGCTGATGCAAAATTGCGTTTTATTTTGACTGCAATCTTTTCTGTCCCTGATGCTTTATTATCTATCGTGCTTACGATAGTCAGTGTGAAGATTTTCTACTACTTAGAAGAAGTGTAGTTTTGCCTTTAATTTTTGCCATATCTCCTTTTTTATTCTTTGAGCATTTTCTTGCCTTTTATTGGCTAACATACCAATACTTAAAGATTTAGCTTAAATCCTTGAATAAAACAGTCAGTTTTTCTTAATATAAAATTAAAATAGTCTTTAAGAACAACCGAGACGTAATTTATGAAATTAATTGGATTTAAATCCAGACATTCATTAATCACAATTTTATTACTTATTTCAAGTATGATTATGTCGTCGTGTGTGCAAAATAGTGGGCTTAGGGGACGTGCTGTTAGTAGTATTGCCGCTGGCAACTTAACCGGTGGCACAACAAATGGGGGAGTGAATGCACTTCCTGGTGAATCTAGTGTCCCTGGTATTGGAACTGCTTCAACAGTTATTTCTCAAATGGTAGAACTGTCTCACTTTGTAGATCCATTTGATGGGACTTATAAAAAGAAATTAACAATACCAAAAAACTTCAAAGGAAATTTGTATTTATCAGGTTTAAATGTTGCTTCTCTTTCTAATAAATTAGTTCAAGTGAGATTTAATTTTGGTCGTGAACGTCAATCTATTTCTATGGGCGCAACAATAGCAAGGGCCCCAGGAATTATTCCCAATACTGCTATTCAAGTTTTAGTGGTTGATATGAATAATGCTCCATTCTCTAATTTGCGATTAGGTTATGATTTATATGACTATAATGACTATGCAGGAAACCCTACATTAGATGTTGCAAGTGATCCTCGTGATGGAGGTTTGTATTGTCGTGGATTACTTTTAGAAGACGATCCTACATTTTTAGCAGGACAGGGCACAACTTGTAATGGAACAATTGGAAGTACAGGGACGGCCGCAGTATGTAAGTATTCATATGCTAAAATTACCGATGCTACTCTTCAGTATCCAGATCCAATTATTCCAACAATTTTTTATGATAAAATTCCAACTAAACCTTTAGTGTGGGCACAATCTGAATTATCACCAGATGCTTCTGCTACTTTTATGGCCAATATGTGTTTGCCAGATACAAATGATTCTTTAGCATTTTCTCCAGGAATAATTCCAGTTGCAGCAGTGACAGCTGGTCTGCCTGGACAATTAAAATATAATACTCCTTATCGAAGTATTAACTCGGCAGAGTGGCAGATCAGTAGTGCTGCTATTCTTTCACCTACTGGACTATACTCTGGAACTTTGGCCGGATTCAAATCCTTACTCTTTCCAATCTCAGGTAAATTATCTCTTGGTCCTAATATTAATTATTATGGTTCTACCTCTATGTTTACAGCTCGGGGCCCTCTGGTTTCAGATGCAACAGGTACCACTCAATATGTAGATGGATGTAATATTCGTGCAATGAACTTTAACCCCATTACTAATGAAGGTATTGGTTCATGTAATGTAAGTGCGAGTGTAGAAGTCTTTTATTTAAATTCAGTTGGGCAAGAAGTTTTGATTACTAAAGACAACGCGATCAAGTTGCAATTAATAAGACCATCGTCCACTAATTATTTAGGTAAAGAAGTATTAACTAGTGCATTTAAAACTTGCTCGTCTTCATCAACATGTGGTGCTAGTGAATGTTGTTATAACCAAAGATGCTGGTCAAAAGATTTAGTCACTCAATGTGTAGATCAACTTCCTATTATCGGAAATCAAGTCATAGGTGCTAATTGTTCATCAGATTATGAATGTACAAGTTTATGCTGTAATTCTTCTACTGGTTCATGTGCTCCACATAATCCAAATGGAACAATTCCAAATTATTGTTCTAAATCTCCTGGTCAACAATGCGTGAGTAAGGAATTTTGTCGGAAAGATTTTGTTTCTGAATGCAAAGTCATCTTTACTAACTTAATGAAACCTGACGGAATAAGTCGAGTATGTACATTACGCTGCAACCCAGTGGAGATGTATGGTAGTTGTTTAGGTTCAGGCTCTACTTCTACTTGTATTCCACCTGCTATTCCTCGGGTACCTTCACAGGTAGAAATTGATACTTGTGTAAATGCTGTTGACCCATAAGATTTTTTTTTACAGAATAAGCATATATGTTTAATAAAAATTGTTTTTTAGATCACATAGCTATTGCTGTAAAAAATCTAGATCATACTCAAAAGATTTACGAAGACTTAGGAATTAAATTTAATTCCGAACGAGAAGTAGTGGCTTCACAAAAAGTGACAACTGCATTTGCTCATGTTGATCAACATGCACATATCGAATTACTTTGCCCTCTTAATGAAGAAGGACCAATTCAAAAATTTTTAGATAAAAATGGAGAGGGGATTCATCATCTCTGCTTCAAAGTTCCAGACGTGAAGTTAAAA
>JAVHRK010000056.1:0-4295 GCA_036171615.1 Bacteriovoracaceae bacterium | reverse complement strand
GGAAAAGCAGTATTATTATAAAATAAAGTATTAGCTTTTTCCCCATCAAAGGCCAAATACATCGCTCTTCTGAGTTTTGTATTATGGAATAATTTATTTTCATAATTAAACCCAGTATAGGTAACATCTAACTGAGGACTGATCTCTAGAAGTATTCCTTTGGCGATTAAATCGTCTGATAATTTATTATCTTTTACCGCCGTTGCAAAATTGTCTTTAGGAATAGAGATATAATCAAGTTCACCTTTATTAAGCTTTAACCAAGCTGGTTGTGATTCAGTCATTATGTTAACAACAACCTTATCAACCAGAGGTAATCTCTTTCCAGCATCACCAAGTAGGTTTTTAAACTCTGGTGAAGCATCTGAAGGATAGAATTTTTCTCTAAAGGTAGGATTTTTTGTATATGTAATTTTTTTACCTTGATCAAACAATGGTAGAATAAAAGGACCTGTACCAACTGGGTGGTTAAGAAATGCTTTTCCATATTTCTCTACAACTTCTTCTGGAACTGCAAAAGTAAATGGCATCGCTAATGAATACATAAATTGCGGAAAAATTTTCGCTAGCTTAAATTGTAATGTAAATTTATCAAGAGCTTTTAAACCTTCAACTTCTTCATTATAGTTAGACACTGGAAGTTTTGCATTTCTATCTCGCCATTCATTTAATCCAACTAATTTACCATCGAGTACCCACCAGCCTGTAGATTGAGTGTGACTATCAGCAAGTCTTTTAATTGAATACACAAAATCTTTGGCTTCTAATTCACGCCCTTTTGATCCTGGAAAAGCAGCATCATCTTGAAACTTTACTCCCTGACGAATTTTAATAGTGTAAGTTTTTCCGTCTTTTGAAATAACGGGCATAGCTTCTGCTAAGTTTGGTATTAATTCATAAGGTAATTTTAACCAATGGTACTGCAATAGTCCTTCATAGATTTTTGCAAGTTCGCGTCCAGAATAAAGATCATCGGCTTGAATGGGATCAAAACCTTTAACTTCTGCTGTACTAAGTAAATTTAAAACTTTCTCATTACTATTTTGTTTTTTGGTACATCCGTTACCGAAAAGAATTAGCGAAAGCGATGCAATCAACAATAATGTTTTTTTCATAAAAAAAGTTCCTTTATGCATAAATTAGCGAATGACTTTCATTTATATCCAAGAACTTGGGAATTTGTCATTTATTTCGAGCAACTTTTTTTTGCGCATTGCTTTATTTTTGCTCGCAAGTTTCCGGAACCAGAAAAAGAGTAAAAAGGGATGCAGATGATTCAGGAGAGAGTGGGAAAATTTTAACTAAGACTCGACGAAAAAATCCCTCGACTTCTTCAAATCCTTCAACTTCAAATCGAAATTGGGCGTGAGGCCGTTGCATATAGAAGTGTTCATTTTCATGTCTAAATGTATAAGAAGTAGGAAATTTTTCTCTAGATCTATAATAGAGAAATTCAGAAGTCAGAACAAAAAATTCTTCCATTGCATTCATAATTTGTTCTTTATTGTATCGCTCCCCTATCTGGCCTTCGATCATTTTTAATAATTCTGAACGGTTTATTTCCTTTGCTGTTACTTTGGGATCAAGGCTTAACGAGACTTTCTTTTCACCTATAATTGGGAATGCCAATGCGAGATCAAAATAATTGGTTCGTTTGTTGACTTGCGCCTCATAGTCAAAAACATATTTAGCATTTACCAATTCAATTCGCCCCTTCCCTGTACTCTCCATGCAAATTTTTTTAAAACTAGAAAGAGGGTCATCATTTTGTTTTTGATGTCCTGTTGGTGATAAAGTTGTACAAGAAGTTATAATTAAAAATAAAATTAAACTTAATGTGCAATTGAAGCTGGAAGTCGATTTTTTTCTAAGTCTGCCATGATTTTTAATAAATCTTCCCTTTCTGTAACTACTTTTGATTGAGATAAAGCTTCAGATAAATATTCTTTAGCTTTGTCAAAATTTTGAAGTCTCTGATAAATAATTCCTAAATGCTTTGTAATAGTGACATCATTTCTCACTAATTCAAAAGCTTTTTTAGCCTCATTAAGCGCTTCTTTAAAGTTTCCTACTTGAAAATAATACCATGCCAATGAATCACGGATATATCCATCTTTCGGTTTAAGTTTTACAGCTCGTGAAATATATGAAAAAGCTTTGTCCATACTTTCATTTTTTTCTAAGTATGAATACCCCAAAAAATTAAGAGCATGTGGATTATTTGGCTCTTTATCAAGAATTTTTTGAACTAGTTTTCTAGCTTCTATATATTGACCATCTTTTTCATAAATTGAGGCTAAATAATAACTATGTGATTCAGAAAAATGTTGATGACTTTGAAAAATACTAATCGTCTCAATTGCTTTTTTTAATTGCATAGTATCTTCGTAGAAATTTGCTTGAATCATTTTTAAATCAAATGCGAGATCAGTATTTACACTAGATCTTTCATCAATGAATTTATTAAATCTCTCAACTTCCTGGAATTTTTTTACTTGAAAATCATCCTTTGCAAAAGCTTCAAGGACTTGAGCAATTTGTACACTTGCATCCCCATACAAGGGACTTGAAGTAGGAATTTTTTGGTAATATTCTACTGCTTCTGAAATTTTATGAGTTTGTAATGATAGTGCACCTAAATAATAAATGACCTTATCAGAATCTGGAACAACTGCCAGCACTCCCTTGAATAAGTTCAATGCTTCATCGTAACGACCAGTTTCAGAATATAATAACCCCAATCTGACTTTTAAATTTAAATCGTTATTATCAATAGCACTCAATAGCTCCGCATATGGCAATACTTCTTTACTTTCTTCCATTGTGAATAAGACAGAAACTAAATGAGAGAGAACTGGTAAGTTCGCTTCATTTCCATCTTGTGATAAAAAATCTTTGTACAATTTTACTGCACCTTTCAAATTATCCTGCTCTTCCAATCCTCCACCTAAAGCTAATACAGCTTGTGCGTAAGTATGGTCTATTTTTAATGCTTTTTTAAAAAAATTATTTGCTTCTTTTTTATGTTTTCTTTCAAGCTCAATTTTTCCCCGATAAAATGAATAAACTGGCTCGTCTGTATTTTTCTTCTCACATCTAGAAAGTAAACTGTGAGCATCTGTGTATTTTTTTTCTTGTAAAAATGACTTGGCCAGGAATAGGCACGCTTCTTCTGAATCAGTATCCGAATAGTCGATAATTTTTTGATATGTTTCACGAGCAAGTGTCATTTTTTCAAGGGCCGTGTATACGCCCGCTAAAATTAGTCCTGTCGATTCATCAGATGGACCAGTTTTCAAAAAGACTGTTTCTAGAATCGTTTCAGCTTCTTTTAATTCACCTAAACGAATAAATTCAATAGCAAGTTTTCTTTTAACATAAATGTCATCAGGAGCAAGCGCAGCTACAAAACTAAAAATTTGTCCTGCAGTTTGATAGTCTCCTCGAACTGAAGCATCATTAGCTTTTATAAAAAGATCTGTTGCTAAAAACTCAGCTGTTTTTCCACCAATTTTTTTTGCTTGCTCAACTTGTTCCGAGATATTGATTCCTGATAATCCCAATTCTTTTTTGGGATCAATCATTAGTTGTTTCTTCACTGCAATCTCTGAACATGATTGTAATAAGGTTATTAAAACTAATATTAAAATGAAATTTACTTTAAGCATAAATTTTCCATGAAACCTGAACAGAATTATTTCTCTTCAAAAGCTTCGGCCCATCTATTTCTTTTTCGAATTTTTAGATAAAACCTTTAAGAAATCTTATGTAACTAGATAAAATCTGCCGATTACGCCTAGCGCCTAATGCTTGATTTCATTGCAAAAATGAAAATTGATAAAAAACAAGAGCATTTTGGTAGGGAAAAAATTTGACAGCATCCAAACAAAATTGTTATTTCATGGCTCACTAAGCCTGAGTGTGGCAACATAAATGCCTGCTCTTTGCGTAAGTGCATGATTTTATAACAAAATACGGCAATGGCGCCGGGAATATGAATGTTTCGAGGGATAAAAGATCCCTCCACAAAATAGGGGAATTAAAATGAGCGACGTAAGAATCATTAAACGTTACCAAAACAGAAAACTTTATGACACTCACCAAAGCTGCTATGTTACTTTGGAAGAGATCGCACAAATCGTAAGAGAAGGTAACGAAATCCAAGTTATCGACAATAAAACTAAAAATGACATTACTTACACTACTCAAATCCAACTTCTTTTTGATCAAGAAAAAAAATCAAATAAAGGTGGAGATGTTGAGCTTCTAAAACGAGTTATTCGTTGCGAAGAAGG
>JAVHRK010000055.1:0-4319 GCA_036171615.1 Bacteriovoracaceae bacterium | reverse complement strand
CTAGAGACATCGATAGCGTTTTTCCTGGAGAAAATTGGTTTTTCTATTGGAAAACTGCAGCTTCTTTATGGCGAATAAAATTACAAGAATTTCCAGGAATGAGAATTATTGTTCCTTTGAATTGGTCATTTCATTCGGAAACGGGTGATAGTTTTGATTTTGATGATCATCGACCTGAAACTAATTTACTAAAATTGGTAGAAATCGCCAAGGAAGTTGGCAAAAAAGTAATTTTTTTTCTTCCAGTTACTCCAGCACCTTTTTTACCAAATGGTGGACTACCACATTTTCTTTCCAGGGGACTGGCCTTAAACCGGGAAGGTATGGCCTATGGAATAATTGATGCTGATGATAATTTAGTTAAAATCTATTCTTTTTTTGATCCAAGAGTTTTTGAGGCTTTCAGCAAATTTGTGAAAAACTTGGGAAAATATTTTCTTGAAAAGGGAATTAGCTGCGATGTTTGGGGACTTTCTTGCGGATATTTTGAAAATGGAAATTTTAATTCCTTCTTAGAAGATTCTTCAAATGTTTATCAACAAGCTTTTACTCGTTTTTTAGCAACTAAAAAAAATGGCAAAGAAGTACTTTCAACTTTAGAGGAGAAACAGTTCGCCTTTGAATTTAATAAAAGTATTCAAGAACTATATTCAACCAATGCTCGTGAATCTATTGGACCTAGCTTCGAAGGAGTTTTAGATGTTGCTTTTTTAGGAGCTTCAACTGAAAAATTTCTAAAACGTCTTTATGGAACTCAAACAACTAAAGACTATACAGAAGAAATTTATGAAGCACTGGCTAAAGATATTATTCCTTCATCCGTTTTGATTCCTGCACGTGCTAAAAAAGGCGTGTTAATCCGTGAATTAAATGATTTAGTTGCGAATTCATATTTGCCAGCTAGGTTAGAAAACTTGATCTATGATCAAAATAATTCTTCAAGTTTTAGTCCTCTGAGTTTTTTTAAGGTTTACGAAAAGATTGATGGACTTAGTTCTATGTTTCACAGCTGGGAACAAATGCATCTTTGGGATTATTTACGCTCACAATTTGGCTGGAACTATAAAATTATTTCATCAGAGAAGTTAAAATTACAAAACGATAAAATTTCTTCCACTGACAATATTCATTTCTTTCATGGCCATGATGTAGATCGTGAGATGTTCTCATTTATTTTAAGAACATTCCTAGGGGCAGGAAAGATTATCTTAAACAGATCAGGCTTATCTGAAGATATGAACCGCAAATTGGAAACTTTTTTTCTTGAAAATAAATTGGTAGTTGAAAAAGTTAATTTTTTTACTTCAATTCAAAATATTATATTAGGAGATGGGCGATTAATTATTTTTAACGGTGAAGACCTTTTATCCAAAGACAAAAAAAGCCATGAAGAATTTTGGGAAAAAATTATTCATACTTTTGGATTAGTTCATGTTCCACTCGAGAACGCAGAAGGAATCGATTATTACTGGCGCACAAGAGGTGCTCATTCAAACGAGTTAAAATTTGAAGAAATTCGAAGGCTCTCATTATATAATCCTACAAGTTATAGAAAAAAAATCAGAATGAACCTTATGAAAAATTTTGTTGTTTATAAAGTGATTGATGAATTTAATGTAAGCGTACATACATTGCCTAACGAAGTTGAAATAGAACTTGCACCAGAAGGTTCTGTAGTCTTAGATTTTGGAGTCTTTTCATGAGTGATTCTAGAGTTGATTATCTAATTGGAGTATACCAATACTTTAATCCGTTTCCTGAGGATGAAGTTGGCTCAGCTTACTATATTTTATATCTACTTGATCAAAAAGGCATATTGGAAAAAAACGAGGCACGTTTAATTTTTCAAGAAAATTATAAAGATGTCGAACTCAAGTCGAAATGGTTAGGGCCATTTGAATCGTTAGATACACTTAATCAGTTTTCTTTTTATTTATGTGAAAAACTAGACGCCCAGAAAATAAGTTTGCTTTCTGTTCAAGAATATAATGCGCTACTTGAGCAAACACTCCAATCAAGTGATTTCCATCGAGATTTACTTATCAAGGGAAATATTTTAGAAAATATCGATAAGAAAGAGAAAAATATCTTTAAAAGATTATTCCGCTAACGGAGAAATATCAGTAGTCGTTCTTTCTGTTGAAGACTGTATATTTGATATTTCTTGATCTATCTTATTTATTTCTAAGTTTGAGTTCGCCTCAGCAACATCTCCAGCTGCTGGATAGAAAACTGTAAAGCCTGCATAAATAATATTGGGGTTTTTTATAAGAGGTTTATTATTTTCCCAAATTTTCTTCCATTTTTTTGGAGTTTGATAAACAGAATTAGAAATAGTCCCAAGTGTTTCTCCCGTTTTAATTAAATACGCTGTTCCTTTGGGATTCCAAATAAACTCTTGAGCTGGTGGCATATAGTTCAACTCAGAATTAGGAGTTAGAAAAGTATTTTTAGAAAATTTATTACTATTCATTTGTTTTAATTCTTTCCAACGAGAAACATCTCCATAAAGCTTGAAGGAAATTTGCATTAACGTTTCACCTTTTTGTACTTTATATTTTTGTAGTCCAGATGCTTGAGTAGGAGTTTCAATTGCTAATTTTTCTTCTGTAATTATTGGCTTTACTTCTTCTATTTGAATTGGCTGATCTTGGTTGGTCGTAATATTTGAAGGTCCATCTGTCTTTGCAAGTGCTGTTTCAGCTGCACTTGCTGGCTCTTTACTATTCGTTTCTGCAAATAAATCATCACTGCTTGATTCGACTTCACTTTTTACTTCAGGCTTCGTACTAGCTGCATCAGCTTCTAGCATTGAATCTGGTGTTGTTGATGAACTAGTTTCTTCAGGTGTGTCGCTTTTATTGAGAAAGCCACATGAGGATAATACTAATGTTAAAAAAATACTTGTTATAATTTTTTGCTTTTTCAAAAGAAACTCCTTGGAAAATCCAACTATCTACTTTTTATTATAGATCTATTTGCCGATTTTATGGAGATGAGAAAGTTTTACCTATAGATTTTTAAGTTTAAAAATTAATTCTAAAGGTTTGTGATCTGAACCTTGATAAAAAGAGTCGGACTTGGCAGAGATTAAACTCAAGTCAGAAGAATAAAAAACATGGTCTAATGGAAAATTATTAAAAGTGAGCCGATTGTCTGGTGAAAAAACCGCTTCTAGTAAATTCATTCTAGATTTTAAATTATCAAGTAATTTAATCCTTTCCTCTGACCAAGTATTAAAATCTCCAGTTAAAAGTAGGGGATGACCAATGAAATCCGCTGTTCCAATTACCTGATAAATTCTGTCTAGCTCAGCTTTGAAAATCTGACTTGAGACAAAATTAATAGCATGTAAATTAATGACTGTTAAAAGTTCTTTGCTATTTTTCAAGGGATATCGATTTATTAAAGTCATCTTTGGAGTATGTAAAAATGGTTCGAGATTTACTGTGCGAATAAATTGAGTGGTTGAAATAGGTGCTTGTGAGGCAATTGCTACTCCTGTTCTAAATAATTCCTTTCCTACAAAAAAAGATGTGGCAGAGGAAAATTGGTAATCAGGTAATTCTGCAAGTGTGATTTTCATTTCAGTATCGAGAAGAATTTCCTGAGTAATGATGAGGTCTTTATTTCGTGAGAGGCTTATAAAATCTTTTTCAAAGTCTTTGTCTTTTCCCTTATGCAGATTCCAAACTAAAACCTGAATTTGTTCCGATGGGAGGCCAATTTGAGTTGCGTTTCCAATTTTGAGCAAAACTTGGCTATCACTTGGGATATTTGACCCATAACAAACGCTCATTATTAAAATAGAGAGTAAAAATTTCATAGTTTTAATTTATCCCGCTCGTTTTATTTTGTAAAATTTGCTATAGAAAAGTCTATGGAATTATCAAATCTCGAGAAAAAATCTATTTACTCCTTTACCCTGAGCGAATTACGCGATTATTTGGTATCAAAAGAGCTTTCAAAGTTTACGGCCGACCAAGTCTATCAATGGCTCTATCGCCACAACGTAAGAGATATGGATTTATGGACCAATGTTTCTAAAAAGATAAAGGAAGATTTTATCTTAAATATCGATATGAATTTACCTAAAATTATCTGGAATGGTCTTTCAAAGGACGGAACCAGAAAATTTTTAGTTGCTATGAGTGATGGACAGACAGTTGAAACCGTAGCAATTCCATCTCGTGACCGACTGACTCTTTGTCTTTCTTCCCAAGTTGGTTGTGCGATTGGATGCACTTTTTGTCATACAGGAACAATGGGCCTAAAACGTAATTTGACGGCCGGTGAGATTGTTGGACAGTTTATGGCCG
>JAVHRK010000054.1:0-55166 GCA_036171615.1 Bacteriovoracaceae bacterium | reverse complement strand
AAGCTCTAAAAATTTTTTCATACCCATTGTCCTTATTCAAAGTGCAGTCTTCGAATCTATTTAGTTATCGGAGAATGGGCGAGAAGGATAAGGAATGTGTTAGAAGGACTCTCTAGGTGGCAATTTTTGCCGCTATTATTTCAATCTTATATATTTAGGGAAACTTCCAATTAAATCTGACTGCCTAAAGTTTTTGACATTGTCATGGTAGAGGATAAAAGTTCTGGCATAAGATTGCATAATCCAAGGAAGGTCATCTTCAACTATTTTTTCCATACTGTTGATAAGATTCTTTTTTTCATTGCCATCAGGTAATTTACTTAATTGTTCATACATTAAATCAATTTTTTTATTTGTATAAAACGATGCATTTGGACCAGGTGGAAAATTTACAGAAATGAGTAATTGAAATACATTTTCTGCATCTGGGTAATCCAATGTCCAACCATCCTGGAAAAATTGAACATGACCAGTTCGTGATTTTTCAAGAAATTGTCGAAAATCATTTTTAACAACTTTTAATTTTATTCCAATTTGTGCCAGTTCTTCTTTGAAAAAATTTGCTTGATCTAAACTGATTTTGGTTTCCTCTCGTGTATCATATACGATTTCAGGTAAATTTTTTCCGTTAGGGTAGCCAGCTTTAGCAAGAAACTCTTTTGCCTTTATCGTGTCGTAGGAATAAGGCAAAGTGGAAGATGGGTTATAGCCAAAAATTCCTGGAGGAAGCATTGAATTTGATCTTTGCCCAGTGCTATTTGTAAAGATTTGTATGTAGCGGTCCATGTTAATGGCATGAGCAATTGCTTTCCTAAGATTGAGATTTTTACCAATGAGAGGATCGTGCATATTAAATGCTAGCCACCAATAAGTTAAGGTTGGAACTGTTTGCAATCTAATATTATTAGTTTTTATAGTTTCTTTTAAATTTCCGACATCATCAAAAACTTGGCCGTACAATTCATGAGGTAACATAATTATATCTAATTTATGTTTTGTGAATAATTCCCATCTGGTGTTAAAATCTTTGACTATTTTAAATACTAAAGAATCTAAAAAAGGAATTTTTTCACCTGCTTCTTTTAGTAATCCTCTACTGTTGGCAAAGCGGTCACCTTCGGCAGGATAATAGGATTCATGATAATAAGGAAATTTTGTTAGTAAAATTTCCTTAGAAAAATCGGATGTATTTAAAAAGAAGGGACCGGTACCTATTGCAACTTTATCAAGATGATTATTTTCGTGTTCTATAATTTCTAGAGGAACCGGTGACATAAAACTCATAGCAAGTTTATTAATTAACTGAGGGGAAGGTTTTGTGAGATTTATAATTAATGTGTGGTGATCTGGTGTTTGAATTCCACTTATTGACATAAGTTTAAATTTATTAAAATCTGAACCAACCTTTTTTTTAAAACTATTTACGCCTTCTATAACACCGTCTAGTGTCCACCACCCAGTAGAATTTAATGGAGTAAATGCCAGACGTTTTAATTGTGTGACAAAATCCTCTGAATTAACAAAACGAGGTTGTCCCTTAAAAGCTGGATGGTCATGATAACGAATATTTTTTTTAATTTTTATAATATAACGTTTTCCTTGATTCTCTATTATCGGCATCCCTTCTGCCAAAAGTGGTCGAAGTTCATATGGACGATTGAGGTAATGATATTCATAGAGTTGTTCATAAATATTATAAATGACAGATCCAGAAACACCATCAAAGGAATTAACAGGATCTAGGGTAGAAATATCGCTAGTGATAGCAAGATTTAATACTTTATGATTTATTTTATTACTATTCATAGGATTGCATGAAGAAATTAAAAAGAATAAAAGAAAGATTAGGTATTTCATTTTAACTTAGTCTTCTTTTTAAAATTTGCAAAGCATGAGGTTTAATTTTTGAAATATCAATAGAGTCACCAGAGCCTTGTGCTAAGTCAATTTTTCCACCGCCTCTTCCGTTGATAATTGTTAATATTTCCTTAAGTGTTTCACCTGCATGTAGCTTCTGAGAGCATTTACCAGCGCGTACGAGAACTTGAACTTTGTCTGAATTTAAACAGTAAAGAACAACTGCTCCACTTGGATATTTTCCAATAAATAGATCAGAAAGTTTTCTAAGATCATTATCTGCTTGAACCTCAATAATTGCTGTTTCAAAACCATTGATAATTTCAGGCTGATTAAATAGTTCTTTTGCTTCAGTTGCTTGAATCTTATCTTTAAGTGATTCAATTTCTTTCTGTTTTTCTTTTAATTCTTTAAAGCTATTAAAGACTTTATCAATAGCTTTATCCTCTTTGTCATTAAAGTAAGTTTCTACTTGTTTTAAAAGCTTAGATCGATGATTCAAATAATTAATTGCATTTTGTGAGGTCGTAGCTTCAATTCGACGAACTCCAGTAGCAAGCGATGATTCTGAAAGAATTGAAATTAGTCCAATATCATTTGTATTTTGAACATGTGTACCACCACAAAGTTCTGTGGAAAATTTACCCATAGACAACACTCTAACAACATCACCATATTTTTCGCCAAATAATGCCATTGCACCACTATTAACAGCTTCGTTCATATTCATTATGTTAGATTGAACCACTAGACCTTTTTGAATTTCTTCATTTATAAGATTTTCAACTTGTTCAAGTTCATCTTTGGAAACTGCTTGAAGGTGTGTAAAATCAAATCGGAGTTTTTCTGGAGTAACAAGAGAACCTGCTTGTTTTACATGAGGTCCTAAAATTTTAATGAGAGCGGCCTGTAATAAGTGAGTGGCCGAATGGTTTCTCATTGAGAGATGACGAGTTTGTTGATCAACTGCAAGTTTATAGGTCTCACCAAT
The DNA here is from genome assembly GCA_036171615.1 of Bacteriovoracaceae bacterium. Lineage (GTDB taxonomy): Bacteria > Bdellovibrionota > Bacteriovoracia > Bacteriovoracales > Bacteriovoracaceae > Bacteriovorax. Next base: position 52,318 of record JAVHRK010000054.1, on the reverse strand, counting down.
GACTAATGAATCGGAGTCGTTTGATAAATGAACTATTAAACCATCAATTGGTTTTTGAGTATCATGTATATGGGCCAATACATTTGTTCCTAAGAGTACAGTTCCAATATCACCAACTTGACCACCACTTTCACCATAAAAAGTTGTAGTGTCAAAAAACAAAGCATTTATTTCACCGAATTTCTCAACCGCTATTAATTTAGCATCCGTTGTGAGTTTCTCATAACCAATGAATTTAGTTGCACCATGAATTTCTTTAATTGCATGAAAAACTTTATCGGAATTATCCAGTGCTCCTTTCCATGATTTTTTAGAAAGCTCTTTTTGATCGGCCATGGCGTTGTCAAATCCAGCTTGGTCAAGTTCTATATGTTTATCTTCTAGATACATCGCAGTTAAATCTAGCGGAAATCCATATGTATCATAAAGTTTAAAAGCGGCTGCTCCAGAGAGAATATTGTTTTTTACATCTTTTGATAGTGCTTCATTTAAATACTTAAGTCCGATTTCTAGTGTTTCTCGAAACTTTTTTTCTTCAAGTTCTAATAGCTTTTTGGCCAATTCAAGGTTATTTGCATTTTGTGGATATTCAGAACCTAGCGATTCAAATACAGCTGGCACTAATTTATAAAAAGAAATTTCATTAATACCTAGTTCATTTAAATATTTAATTGCACGTCTAATAATTCTTCTTAAAACATAACCACGGCCCTCGTTCGAAGGTAAGACTCCATCAGTAATTAACATCGTAGCAGATCTAATATGATCAGCTACTACTCTAAATGCTGATTTAGTTTGTTCATCAGAATATTTTTTTCCAGTAATCTGTTCAATTGCATTCATAATAGGTACAAAAATATCTGTATTATAATTATTATAGCAACCTTGAAGTGCAGCTGCGACTCTTTCCAGACCAGCGCCTGTGTCGATAGATGGCTTGGGTAGTGAAACTCTGCCTTCAGGAGTCTTTTCAAATTGCATAAATACTAAGTTCCATATTTCGATGTATCTTTGTTCGTCTTCTAAAAGGTCATTTGGATCCTTTCTTACAAGAGTTGTGTCTGTATATTGTTCCCCATGATCAAAAAATATTTCGGAGCAAGGGCCACAGGGACCAAATTCACCCATTTCCCAAAAATTATCTTTGTCACCTTTTGTAAAAATTTTATTTAAAGGTAAACCAATTTTTTCATTCCATATTTTTCTAGCTTCATCATCTGAATAGTGAACAGTGACATAAAGTTTTTCTGCAGGAATTTTTAATTCTTCTGTTAAGAACTCCCAAGCAAATTTTATTGCATCTTCTTTAAAATAATCACCAAACGAAAAATTACCTAGCATTTCAAAAAATGTATGATGTCTAGCTGTATGCCCTACATTTTCTAAATCATTATGTTTACCACCAGCACGTACACACTTTTGAATTGTTACTGCTCTTCGATTTTCTGGTGTTGATTTTCCAGTAAAATAATCTTTGAATTGATTCATACCGGCATTGCAAAATAAAAGTGTTTTATCATTATGTGGAACCAACGAACTTGAAGCAACTTTTCTATGTCCTTTGCTACCAAAATAATGAGTAAATTTTTCTCGAATTTCCTGACCTGAAAGTTGTGATGTCATATGGTTTTCCCGTAAAAGTTTTATATATTCTACTTGGCTATGGAAGAATCATCAATTTTAAAATTTTTTGACATGTGTATATTTCATGCCTTTAGAAAAAAGATATCTTAGGATTTTATCTGTATTCTGATTACTTGAGTTGAGTTTAATTTGTTGAATTGCAGAGTCAACTTCTTCTTTTTGAAAGTAATGTTCAAGTAATTTTGATCGTAATTTATATTCAGAATAACTCTGCTTGGTTAGAAGTTTGATTGCATAAATATAGGCATTTTTATAAGGCATAAAGGAGTAAAAATATTTAGTTGAATTCTATGGCCCTCAATTCAGAAGGAGACAAAATTCAACTAAACCGATCTTATTACTGTAAATTCTTCTTTGACTTTTTTGTTTCTTTTTCTTCTATGATTTCGCCTGTAGCTAAATTAACTTCGGAATTATTTAAAGCACTATCTCCAAGTCCATGCTTAGCAAGCACTTTTGCTTTAATTTCCTCGGCCATCTCTGGATTTTGCTCTAAAAACAATTTTGAGTTTTCACGGCCTTGACCAATTTTAATATTATTATATGAAAACCAAGAACCCGCTTTTTCAACGATATTTGAATTAGCAGCTAAATCTAAAAGGTCTCCCAATTTGGAAATACCAGTTCCATACATGATATCAAATTCGGCTTCTTTGAATGGAGGAGCAACTTTATTTTTAACAACTTTAACTTTTGTTCGTGCACCAATAAAGTTATCACCGTCTTTAATTGCAGCAATTTTTCTAATATCCAGACGTACTGAAGCATAGAATTTAAGTGCATTTCCACCAGTTGTTGTTTCAGGATTTCCAAAAACAATACCAATTTTCATTCTAAGTTGATTAATGAAAATTACAGTACAATTAGAACGTGAAATTGAACCTGTTAATTTTCTAAGTGCTTGAGACATTAATCTGGCCTGAAGACCCATATGAGAATCTCCCATTTCGCCTTCAAGTTCTGCTTTTGGTGTAAGTGCTGCAACTGAATCTACAATAAGTAAATTAACTGCACCGGATCTTACCAACATATCAGCGATCTCTAATGCTTGTTCTCCACTATCAGGTTGAGATATTAAAGTATTAGGAACATCAAGACCTAACTTTGCAGCATACGATGTATCTAAAGCATGTTCAGCATCAACGAATGCAACGGTTCCACCTTGTTTTTGACATTCAGCTGCAATATGTAATGTAAGAGTTGTCTTACCAGAAGACTCAGGTCCATATATTTCAATGATTCGACCTTGAGGAATACCACCAATTCCAAGAGCAAGATCCAAGCTTAAACAGCCAGTTGGAATGGATGCCATTTTCTCAACAACAGTTTTGTTGTCGAGTTTCATAATTGCACCTTTACCGAATTGTTTTTCAATAGCTGAAAGCGCTAAGTCTAATGCTTTTAATTTTTCTGGTGATGGTGCAGATGATACTTTTTGTAGCGACATAGTTTCCTCCGAGTCTTCTTTGTGTGCGTCTTAAAACGCTAGCACTTCTTTTTGTTAAACGATATTAAAAGTTGTGCAATTTGATCGGCCATAAAAAAAATAATTATCTTGAAATTAATGGAGTATTTTCTTACTCTAATTGCAATTTAAATATTACAAAATCAAATAGTGCATGAAGGATAGTTTGTGCGTGAATTTTGCGTAAGTCAAGTAGTTTTGAGAAAAAAATTAATTACTAAATAAATTAGACCGGCATAAATACCACTTACAACATCGTCTAGAATTGTACCCATACCGTGAGTAACTTTTTTATCAAAAAATGACGCTGGCCAGATTTTAATTATATCAAAAAATCTAAATAAGATAAAAAGAATAAATAAATGAAGAATTGTATGCTGAGCAATAAACAACCAAGCTATCGACATTCCTATAACTTCATCTATTACAATCCATTGTGGATCGTGTAATTTAAATTTTTGCTGAACAATTTCTGCAATAAAAGAACTAATAATGGTTAAAATAATAATAAATGGAATAAATAAAAAATACGGTGGATTAAAGCGACCCATAAAATAAAGAAATGGCAAAATAGCGATAGTACCAAATGTACCTGGTGCAAATGGGGCATAGCCAACACCAAAAAAAGAGAGAAAAAGTATGTCTAGTCTTTTAAGTGATGGTCGATTATCGTTTTTCATTAATTAATAATAAAGGTAAAAAATGGAAAGACCAAGTTATCTTCATAAATATATGTTTGATTGGGAAATGTTAGATGTTGTTATTAGCGGACAATCTGCATTAGATACTAAAAACTTTTTAGGTCCAATGCATTCAATTGAACAAGTACAACAATTTTTAAAAGGATATGGCCTTGATCCATTTGATAATGTTACTAAAGCTGAATTGTTTGGAACTTTTCAAGAAGCACTGCAATTTATCAAACGCTATTTCTTAAAAGAATTCAATCCTGATGGTCTGGATCTTAAATTTCCAAATTCAATTTTAATGGTTTCCGATATTTTAAATCTTTTTTTAATGGCCACTGAAGATGCACCTTCAAAAAAAGAAGATCGTTATTGGGCCGAAATTATTTTAAAAGTTATGCATACAATTATTCATGCTGATAAAGATTTAAGAACAAATTATTTTAAAATTGTTCAAATGCAAATTTTTGATCGTTTCTATCGCTATACTTTTAGAGACGAAAACGAAAAACTATTTTTTGGAATCAAAGGTACAGAAGATGTAATACCTCTCATAGATTTTGAAGCTAAAGCAAAAAAAACTCGTGATAGTGTTATTATCAAATTACTTCATAAAGCAGAAAATGTTGCTGAAGAATTATTTGATCGAATAGGAGTTCGTTTTATTACGCATAATCGTCTAGATATGTTGAGAATTGTAAGATTCTTAACAGAGAAAAATATTGTTATTCCCCACAATAACAAACCAAGCCGAGCTATGAATTCTATGATTGATCTGAATAAATTCAAAGAAGCGCATCAACGAGTGCTGAGAATGGCATTTAGAAATAATCTTTCTGAAGAAAGATTTATTTCGGCCCTCGAACGTGAATTAGCTGAATGTAAAGTTCCAGATGTTAAAAAAGATCATAATAAATTTTCTTCAAAGAGTTACCAATCTGTACAATTTACATGTCGTCATTTAATAGAATACAAGAATCCATTTTTGCACGAGTTTAATGATCTTCGAAAATTGGCAAAAAATTATAATCCTGAAGAAAACGAGCTTGCTAGAAAAATCTTAAGTATGGATATTTCCCCAGTTGCTCGAGATATTAGATTCTTTTATCCCTATGAAATTCAAGTTATGGATCAGGATGCCTTTAAAGAAAATTCAGAGGGAGATGCATCTCATCAAGAATATAAAAATCTTCAAGTTCAATCAGCAATGAAACGACTTTTCAAAACCATGATTCAGTTTAAAGGGATAACTTTAAAATAAATCTTTGAATCCGAGCATTCACTAGTTCTGGAAAATCAGCTTGAGGGACATGACTACCATCTTTGACAATATAAATTTCACAACGCGGAATAGTTTGTGTGAAAATTCGTTGTAAATAATTGGGAATAATTTTATCTTTGTCTCCGCCGATGACCAATGTTGGTTGTGAGATTTCTTCCAGGTGGCCAATGATTTCGTGGGTCTGCATAATTTTTAAAAGATGAAAAAATAATTCCTGAGGTAATTCACTTATTTTTTTCATATAATGCTGGATAAATTCCATATCAACTTTTTTCTTATTAAAACCACCGTCAAAAATAATATATTGAATAATAGGGTTCATGTAAGAAGTTTTCCAAAACTTATTGAATATTGAGGGATATTTTTCAGTAAATTTTTGGAGTGAAGGTGATACCAGGTCCACAATATTTGAATCAAACATTACATCTTGTGGAGGTACAACTGCACCAGAAATTAAGACAAGTGATTTTACATCTTGAGGATATCTCCAGGCATGTTCTAAACAAATATTTACACCCATACTATGACCAATAAAAATGGCATTAGAAATATTTAGAGATTGCACAAGCTCATGCAAGTCTTTGGTGATATTTTCAAAACTACAATCGGCCAAGTCGCCCTCATTAGACGAAGTGAAATGGTATCGATAATCATGGAGGAGAATCTGATAGCCAAGTTTTTCGAAAAATGGAATTTGAAATTTAAAATGGTAATTGGAACAAAGTAGTCCATAGATAAAAACCAAGACCGGCTTAGTGCTATCAAATTTATTTTGAGGAAAATTAGTATTATAAAATAGTCTAGTTCCATCTGAGGTATAAAAATAATTAGGAAAATTTGTTTCAAACATCTTTTACCTTCTCAAAATCTAATAACTTTTCTTCAATGTAGGAAAGTGCTGATAAAACAGTTGGTGGCAAAGAATCTTTTTTTTCGAAATAAATAGTAAGATCTGTAGGTTTAAGAGTTTTCTCAAAATTTAATATTTTCAAATGGTGGAAGCCAAATGATAAAATATCATTTTTTTTGAGAATAGATAATCCACTAGTTTTTTTACTATTTATATAATAAAAAATATCTGGCAAGTTGTTTTGAACGGTAAGATTTAAATCGACCATTGAAAGCTGGAGATGATAGAGAGGTAGATCTGTATCTTGAAAGATAAGATCACAATTTTTACTTCTACCAATGTAAATTTGGTCAAATAAATAGTCATAAATTCCCAGAGCAAGGGGATCATTAGATTTAAATATTTCGAGTTTAATCATTTTGGTATTATAGCAAAGAAATAAATATTATGCTGTGGTGAAAATTCTATCATCAGCAGAAAATTTGTCTAAAAGAACTTTAATAAATGGATTTTGGGTCTGAATAAGGTACAAAGCATCTTCTCGGGCAATATTTAAAATATCTGCATGAAGTACAATATTTGCTAATCGCTTTTGATTTTCAGCACCAGATTGTTCTGTACCAAATAAGTCACCTTCTCCACGGATACGTAGATCCTCTTCGGCAATTATAAAACCATCAGTATTATTCTCAATAACTTTTAATCTCTCCATACTGAATTTAGCGATTAGTTTATCATTGACCAAAAAGCAAAATCCTGGCTTCTCACCTCTTCCTACTCGTCCTCTTAATTGGTGTAGAGAACTTAATCCAAAACGTTCTGGGTTCATTATTGCCATAATCGTTGCATTTAGAACATTGATGCCAACTTCGATAACACTTGTTGAGACAAGTATATCTATTTTATGATTTTTAAATTCTGTAAACACCTTGGTTTTTTCATCTGATTTCATTTGGCCATGAAGACTTTGAACTGAATGATCTGGAAAGTATTGTGTAAAACGTTCTAAAATATTTTGTAAATTATGAAAGTCTTGATCCGGGTTATCGATAATCGCTGGAACAACTATGTAAACTTGTTCCTTTAAAGAAAGTCTGGTTTTGATAAAATTTAAAAAATGGATAAATGTTTCACTCGTCACAATTCGAGTTTTATGTCCCTTCCTACCTAATGGCATAGATTTGATAGTTGATATATCTAAATCTCCATACTGAGTTAAGCTAAGTGAACGTGGTATTGGAGTTGCGGACATTATTAGGCAATGAGCACCGGTTGTTTTACTGGTAAGTTTGATTCTTTGATCTACTCCAAATTTATGTTGTTCATCTATAATCGCAAGACCAAGATTTTTAAAATGAATAGTGTCTTGAATAAGAGAATGTGTCCCAATGATCAAATCTATTTTTCCCTCGACTAATTCTAGCTGTATTGATTTCTTTTCTTTTGCGGATGTAGATCCCAATAAAAGTTTAATTTTATACGGAGTATTTTTTAAAAGAGAAGTGATATCAATAAAATGTTGGAGTGCGAGTGCCTCTGTTGGACACATCAGTGCTACTTGAGCTCCGTTGTCAATAATAGTTAATGAGGCCATGATTGCAACTGCCGTTTTTCCACATCCAACATCACCTTGAATGAGTCTCATCATGGGGTGAATCCCAGACAAGTCTTTATTGATTTCTAAAAGTGTATTTTCTTGATCTGCTGTAAGTGTAAATGGAAAAATCTTTAAGTGATTGAGATAACTTTCTTTAGTAATAGCAAAACTTTGTGCTTTGGGTTTTTTATAAAATTCTCGTCTAAGATGGATCTTTAATTGGTCTTCAAAAAATTCTTCATAGATTAATCTATTTTCAGCATTTTTTAATAGTTCTTCTGTTGGTTTGATCTTGGCGTGTATAATTTTAAAAGCGTCAGATAGTGACATAAAGGGTGAATTTTTATTTTTTTTGATAATAAAATCTGGAGGAAGAGGGTCGGGAATTTCACTCCAAAGGGATGCAGGAATTTTATCAATAATCTTTTTAATTTGAATGCCAGAAATTGAATTGACTGTAGGGTATTGAATTTTTAATTCATTAGAAACAGTTACAAAGCTAGATTTACTTTCTAATGAGTCTAGGGCCGTAAAGTCAGGATTTGAAAATTGAATTTGGCCATTGTATGAATTGGCCACTCCCATAAATTCGATCAGAGAACATTTTGAAATTTTTTGAGTGACTGAACCATAGGTGTTAAACCAACGTAGGGTGATGACTTGATCAGAAGAAGTATCTTGAATATGTACAGTTAAGTTGTAAAGCATGGCCTTGCCTCTTCCACTTACTCTGAAATTAGGCCGAGCTTGAATATTTAAAATTTTACCACGGCCTATAAAGATTTTTCCTTCCTCAATATAATCAAAACTGCGAATAGGAGGAAGTTCAATAACTCTTAAAGGAAAAATCCACAAGAGGTCAGAAAGATGTTTAATACCAACTGATGCAAGTTTATCAGTTGTTTTTAACGAAGCCTTACCTACCAATTGGTGAATTGGAATATTCCAAGAAATATTTTTGGGCGAAGCTTTACTCGATGAATTCAAACGACTCTACTTCGTATTCAAGATCACCTTTTGGTGCTTTGACAATAATAGTGTCGCCCTCTTCTTTACCTATTAAGGCACGACCCAAAGGACTAATATATGAAATTTTATTATTTTTCAATTCAGCTTCTTCTTCACCAACTAATTGATAGGTATGTCGTGTGCCCTTAGCAGCATCGTGCAAAGTAACAGAAGCGCCAAAAACTATTCGTTCGCTTTTGATTTTAGAAATATCAACCACCCGAGCTCGGGCCAAAATACCTTGCAAGTGTGAAATACGACCTTCAATAATACCCTGACGTTCTTTGGCCGCATGATATTCAGCATTTTCTTTTAAATCACCAAGTTCTCTTGCTTCTGCTATCGCAATTTTAATTGTTTCACGTTCATTTTTAACTAAATGCTCAAGTTCAGTTTCAAGTCTTAATTTTCCGCCTGAAGTGATAGGTGTTTCTTGCATATATTCCTTATTTATTTTTTAAAAAGTGAATCAGCTGCTGATTTTAGGGAATCAAGAGAAGAGTCGTCAAATTTACCATTATTTAGCGTAAAGTAATCACAAAAATTGGCCTTTTCTTTATCTACAATACGATCGGCATTAGATTCCTTGCATTCATTATAAACTCTAGCATCAAAGAATTTACACATTTTACAACAATGAAGTGCCCGTGAGCAATAGGGACATTCCTCGGTTCTGGTTATTTTAATAACTCCACCAAAAACGGGAATATTTTTTTTACAGTGATAACAATAAAGTGTTGGAGTTAATTGATCAGTCATTTTAAAAACTCCATTCCTGTGCCAGGGTAACTTTTATTTTATCAAAATTTATACTTCCACTAGGATTTTCTGGATTAAAGTATATTTTGGGTAGATTTCTTTTATTATACTCTTCAACGGCCCGAGTTAAATTCTTTTCATTTGAAATTTCAACTGTTCTTGCAATCAGAAAATTAACTAAGATTACAGCAACTCCAGAAATTAAAAATACGGGTCGATCGGCTGAATTTCGATTAAAGAATCCATAGAGCAAGATACTTGAACCGGCCGTTCCAATCATCGCACTTGGCCAGGTTATAGAAGCATTTTTTTGATAAAGATTTAAAAATTCATTAGCAGCAGGATCTTTCTCTATATGAAATCTTAAACCTTCTCCTTTATCAGTACTGTTAGTATCTACAAGAACTTCCTGAAAATTAATTGTAGCTATGCGGCTACAAGTCTCAGCTGCATTTAAATCACTTAAAAGTAGGGAAATAAAAATATATATAAGAACTTTAAGCAAAATTACCTCATTTGTTATTTTTTGATTATAATATATTGATATCTTATTAAAAAGGTTTTTTCATGGATTTGATCAGTGCAGGGCGAGGAATTTCAAAAACCATTCGAAACGTCGGCCGTTTGCAAGAAATCGTCAGGGTGTTTGCAAGACACGGATTTGATGAGTTTATTACCAAAAATGTAACAGGTAAAATTCCCAATTTTGTATTACCAAAATCACAAAAAAAAATAACAGATGAATTATTAAATAAATCTGAAAAAGACTGGAATCATATTTTAGGATTCAGGTTAAGAAAATGCTTTGAAGAGTTGGGACCGGCCTTTATTAAATTTGGACAATTACTAAGCTCCCGAGAAGATATTTTTCATATTTCTTTTATTGAAGAAATGAAAATGCTACGGGATCAAGTTAAACCTGTTTTGTTATCTGAAGTATTACCGGTGATTGAAAAATCACTTGGCAAAAAAACAAATGAAATTTTTAGAGAAATTGAGCCCAACGCAATTGGAACAGCTTCTATTGGAGTTGTCTATCGAGCAACTTTACTTGACGGAAGTTCAGTAGTGATAAAAGTGAGAAGACCGGGGATTGAAAAAGAAATTGATACAGATTTTTCAATTTTATTATTTCTCGCTCATCAAGCAGAACGAGTAAGTAAGGAATTACGATATCTAGGACTTTCTAGACTGGTTAATGATTTTGCTATCACATTGCAACGAGAGCTAAATTTTAATCTTGAGGCGCTAAACGCAGAACGATTAAAAAAGAATCTTGAAAAACACGACGAAGAAAAACTTTATTATATTCCGACTGTCTACAAAGAATTTTCAAGCGAAGAAGTCATTGTAATGGAAGAAATCAAGGGGATTCCATTTACTCAAACTGAATCAATCTTGAAACAAAAAGAAAATATTGTTTTAAAAATGGAATATGGAGTACAGCTTTTTGTAAAAACCTTTTTAAAAGATGGGTTTTTTCATGCAGATCTTCATGGTGGAAATTTCTTCTTAATGCCTGATGGACGGATAGGTTTAATTGATTTTGGTCTGATGGGGAATTTAAGTAAGAAGGGAAGACATCATTTTATAGCTATTGTTTATGCACTCTTGTCATCTAATTATGAAAATTTAGTATATGAGTTTTTAGATGTTGCTGAATACGAAGATATTCCAGATATAGAAAAGCTTGTTAGAGATGTACGAGATGCTTTAAGTTTATTTGTTGGTCTTTCAGTAAAACAAACAAATTTTTCAGAATTATTAATGGTTGTACTGACTACTTTAAAAAAGCACAGGATTTATTTACCAAGAGAGTGGTATGTAATTTTTAGAGCACTAATTACTCTTGACGGAGTTGGCAAGTCAATTGGGATTGATTCCAATATTTTTGGAATATTAGAAAAAGATATAAGTGAAATCGTTGAGAGCACACTGAATAAAGATGATTTGCTTGAAGAAGCTGCATGGGCCGCAAGAGACATCACTGCTGCAATAAGAATTTTTCCAAGGCATTTTCGTTGGTTTATGCGAGATTTTGCCAAAAAGGGATACGCTTTAGAAATCAAAAATACTGGCTATGAACGTCAACTTGAGCATCTGTCATCTAGTGTTTCTTTTTTAGCGTTTTCTATTTTATCTGGAGTTTGTATTTTTTCAGGAGTCTTTTTACTTGCTGGAAAAAGCGTTTTATCTTTGGGAGATATTCCAACGTTAACATGGGTATTATGGAGTGCAGGTTTAGTATTGTTTGCTTCCGGATTAAAGAAATAAACGATTAAATGCTGTCTGTTCCTGTGAAATATGGCGAAAGTCCAAATTCAACAAACTCAGCGAGCGGATTGGGGCCTAATAGCCCTTCAGTAAACTCTTTTTCAGATAATTTATAATTACTTCCTTTAAAAGTAAATTCAAGTTCTCCTTCAAAAGTTAAAAGAGTTAATTCACTACCAGTATATGTATATAAAAAATTATTTAATAAATTACGATTTAATATTTTAACAAAAGATGAATAAAGAACGTCTTTATTTATAAAAAATTTCATTTCTGTTTCAGGTAACCATGTTTTAAAAGATGCAAGCGTACTAATTAATTCTTCATAGTTTTCTTTGCTTGTACTCAGTTCATGTATAATGCAGGTTAGATCTTTCCCTTTGCCGTAGCAAAAATAACTTTCAACTTTACCATCAGTCTCTGATTTTTTTATAAATAAATCTATCGAATTCATCTCGTGAATAATCGACCAATCGAGTGAGCTTCTCTTGAGAGTGAAAAAATAACGTTCATTAAATGTACGATAGAGATTTTTTATTTCAGAAAACTCTTCTTCAGATAGTTGGGAAAACTTTGTTTTAATAAAACCTTCAGGTGTTTTATCGCTGGTGATTACTCCTTTTCCAGTCTCAATAATACCACCGGCCCTATAAAAAGAAAATTTTTCATAAATATCATTTAACTCGCTCCAAAGAAAGACGAGTGCGATATTGTTCTGATGAACACTAAAAGCATGTTGCATTAGTTCTTTGAAAATATTCTTATTTCGATGTTCCTTCTCAGTGACAATTCCACCAATCATTAAAATAGGTAATTCAGATTTATTTTTTATTAATATTCTAGGTAGAGTTCCCAAGTGTGCCACTACATTTTGCGAACTTTGTTCGATTGCAATAAAAGAATTTGCAAAATTATGAGGATGAACAAGAGGAGCGAAATCAGTTGCAAATGAAAATGGTTCTGAATACCTAAATTCATTATCTATCAATTTAATAACGTCATTAAAGTAATCAGGATGCTCGGCAAGAGTGGAGATGATGTATTGGGATTTATCCATTGTTAATTTTAAGTACATCGGTCACCAAATTGTCTAATAATATTTCACTAAAATAATGAAGACCAAATCAATCAACTAATTTTTTTGTTTTATATCAGGTAGTTGCGTGAAAAATAATGTCAAAAAAAAAGTCACTTTTTTCTAAAGTAATTTTTTGAAGTGTCGATTAGTTGTACATGAAGGCGTGAGAATCTCTCACCAAGAAACAAGATGTTTCTAAAACCCAAAATCAAGGAGGATGTATGGGACTTCGAATTAACACAAACGTTGCGTCGATAAACGCACAAAGAAACTTGGGATCCACGAGGATCAGTATGAACAAGTCTTTGGAGAAACTTTCTTCAGGACAAAGAATCAACAGAGCTGGTGACGATGCTGCCGGCCTAGCAATCTCAGAAAATTTAAAAGCACAGATTAAAGGTCTGGGCCAAGCGCAAAGAAATGCTGAAGACGGTGTGTCTTTGGTTCAAATTGCGGAAGGTTCGTTAGGAGAAGTTTCAAATATTTTAATCAGACTTAGAGAACTTTCTGTTCAAGCCGCATCTGATACTATCGGTGGTACAGAAAGAAAATTCCTTAATGTGGAATTTGAACAATTAACTTCTGAAGTTGATCGTATTGCAAATTCAACAGAATTTAACCGCGTTCCACTTCTTAATGGAACAGGTGCAGTATTTGATATTCAAATTGGAACTCGAAATGATCCAATATCAGATAGATTAACATTTGATGCCTCGTCTGCAGACGTAAATGTAGCAGCACTTGGATTAAATTTAGCTTCAGTTTCAGATAAAATTTCAGCTCAGAATTCATTGACTTCAATTGATCAAGCGATCATTTCAGTTTCTGGAATTAGAGCAGACTTCGGTGCACTTCAAAACAGACTTCAGTCGACTGTTAACAATATTCAAGTGAGTATTGAAAACTTGGCTTCTGCAAATTCTCGAGTAAGAGACACTGATATCGCTGCTGAAACAGCAGAGTTAACAAAACAAAACATATTGATGCAAGCTGGTACTAGTGTGCTTTCGCAAGCTAACTCAAGTACAAACAATGCACTTCAATTGATCAAGGCAGCTTCTCAAGGGTAATAACCTAGAGTAACAAACATGCCTGCAAGTGTGAGTTGTTGCGAAGTACGTAATGAATAGGCCGAGTAGTAGCTAAGAGTGTAAGTGTAGTAGCTTACGTGAATTTAAATTTATAATAACATTTTTTTTGAACAAGATGTTCAAAGTATTACCAGGAGGTTTTTTGTGAAAGGAGATTAATTATATGGGAATTAGAATAAATACAAACGTGCCTTCGTTGTCAGCGCAAAGATCTTTAGGAATAAATACGAGAGCTCAGAATGATAATTTAAGAAAATTATCTTCGGGAGAACGTATCACAAGATCTGGTGACGATGCTGCAGGTTTAGCGATTAGTGAAAACCTAAAAGCACAGATACGAGGAATGAGACAAGCGAAACGAAATGCTGGTGATGCTATCTCAATGTTACAGACGGCAGAAGGTGGAATGAATGAAGTATCTAACATCATTATCAGACTTAGAGAACTTGCAGTCCAGGCCGCTTCCGATACATTGGGAAAACAAGAAAGAGGGTTTACAGATATTGAATTTCAAAACCTCAAAGAGGAAGTTGACCGTATTGCACGCTCAACAGAATTTAACGGAATTAAACTTTTGGACGGAACTGGCGGAAAGCTTGAATTCCAAATTGGAACAAAGAATGACCCGATTAACGATCGACTTCGGTATGATGGTTCGGGAGCAGATACAACTATCGAGACACTTGGTTTGGCGCTCGATGGGGTATCAACAAAAGAAGGAGCACAAGGTGCGCTTGGAAAACTGGACGATGCACTCGTGCATCTTAACGGTGCAAGAGCAAATCTTGGGGCACTTCAGAATCGATTGCAATCGACTAGTAATAACCTTGAAGTCAGTGATGAAAACTTATCAGCTGCCAATTCAAGAGTTAGAGATGTTGATGTAGCTGCTGAAACTGCAGAGCTGACTAAGAATAATATTCTTCTTCAGGCCGGTATTTCAGTGTTATCGCAAGCGAATCAGACGCCAAATACTGCACTTAAACTACTACAAGGCTAATTTCAAGAAAAGTTGCTCCGAATGGAGCAACTTTTCTTATTTTCTATTATACTAAATCAAAGGATATTTATGGCCAATGATCACAATACAACTGCTGATAAAAGAAAAACAATTTTGATAATAGGAATTAATTCCTTTGTCGGTTCAAACTTGGCCGAATTTCTAAAAAATGATTATCGCGTTGTCGGCACATATTATCGAAAATTTTTAAGAGTTCCAGGTATTTTGTCACTTCCTTGTAATGTTTTAAATAAAGATGAAGTTCAACTCGTTATGTATGCCTTCAAACCTGACTTTGTTATTTATTGTGTTGGTCTTTCGTCAGTGAAAGAATGCCAAGAATCACCAAATTTATCAGATGCGCTTAATTCTTCAGGTCTATTCAATGTTTCAGAACTTGCACCTAGATATGGAGCTAGGGTCGTTTATCTTTCTAATCATTTTGTATTTTCAGGAGAAAATAAAAAGCATAATGAAATGGATAACCCTGACGCCATTACTCAATATGGAAAATCTCAATCAGGTACAGAATTTTATTTACAGAAATCTTCTCTCAATTATTTAATAATAAGAAGTTGTCGATTATATGGCCGAGGTATTAGTCCACTTCGCGAAAATTGGTTTGAAATATTTCAACGAAATTTTATCAAAAATAAAAGTACACAATGTGATGATTTTTCAGTCCAAGGTTTTTTAGATATTTATTACTTAGGCCTTGTTGTGAAAATGTGTATAGACAAAAATGTAGTTAACAGATTAGTACATTTCTCTTCTCAGGATACTGTTAGTTATTATGAATTTGCTCAGACATATTGTGAAATCTTTCGACAGTCCGGAGAACTTTTAAATAAAGGCAAATGGAATTTGCCAATGTTAAAAGGTAGTGAAAATAAAAATAAAGATGATCATTTTTATTACAAATTAGATATATTAAATCTAGAAGGACTTTTAAAAATAAAAATGCCAACAGTTAGAGAATCGTTAGAATTTACCTATTCTCGATTTCACGGAACTAAGCATGCGCCAAAAAATGTTACCAATAAAAGTGAGGGAATTTCTTTTATCTAGCAGAATTAATTATAAATTCTGTTAAATAGTGTCGAACTAAGGCATCTAAATCAACAATTTCATTATTAAAACGCCAAGTTATTTTATTGAAAGCTCCTAAGTGAGCTCTGATTTCATGGATTGTTGTCGATCCAAATTGGTCATTAAAACTTAATCTTGCACCATAGATATCTTTCCCATTGGCCAAAAAACCAATTGAGATAACATCATTTGCTTTACGAGCAAAAATTAATCTTAAGGAATTTCTAAAAAGCATGAAATCATTTACAGTGTTAGATATCTTAAAAAATTTAATAGCTGCAGCTGAATTATTTCTACCACGATATTCATTAAATTTTGAGAGGTAGGCTTCAGCTCTATCACGAAGATCATTCATTAATTGTATTGAGGCTTCTTCTAAAAGCAGAGTTGGATTTAGATGGCCATTGATATTTACAATGCCTGATTCATCCATATTGATTTCATCAAGCGCCAAGGATTCAACCCAAGCGTAATTCAAAGTTTGATAGTTTTCATTAAATTCAATCATATTAAAATGATCGGGTTGAATAACCTTACTGTCAAGAGTTTAAAAAGAGTCTAAGAATTAAGCCTTGATCGGTTCCGCCCATCGTTAAAATAGGTGGCTGCAGTTAGTAGACACTTTAGGCTTCTCACTAAAAAAACCAACTAAGGTTTAATATGAGCTTGCACACTGTGACCAGGGACCGCTCCCGAATAAATCTTTGTAGAGCGAACCAGCTTATTGCTAATTCCTAGACCCAGATTGATTATACATTATTTTTTAAGCAAGCTCTAGAAAACTTTTTGTCCTTTTTTGATTTTGATGAATAGTTAATAACATAGCAAATAGCTATGATTTTAATCATATATAGGTAGATGAAACAACTTGTGGAATTAGTTAGGCACAGGTTAAATTACATAATGAGTAGACGTACTTTATATAATTATTTATTTTTTTTATTGCCTCTTGTTTATTTTCTTTCATTGCCTATTGCCACTGGAGATCTTGCGGTCTGGATTGCCCATGGGAAATATTTTCTTCAAACGGGAAGTGTACTTCGTCATGATATTTTTAGTGTATTACCTACTAATGAGCTAATCTATCCAGTTGGGTCTTCTGTCGTCTATGCATTGATTTACAATCTGTACGGACTGATAGGAGTTTCGTTATTCCATAAGTTTATTTTGTTAATTATTTCTTACGTCTGGTTTAAGAGTTCGCTGGCAAAAGCAGATTCTCCTTGGTCAGCAGTCACAAAAATAATAGTTTTTTTTTCTTGGTTAGGGACTTCCTTGTTTTTTATCGATCGGCCCGCACTTTTGGGAATGTTACCGCTTTTACTTTCATTTATGATTTTGTCTAAAGCAGAAGAAATTACATGGAAGGATATTGGTAAACTAATTATTGTAAATATTTTTTGGGTTAATACACATGGATCATGGTTGTTGTTAATACTGATGTATAGCTGGCGAGAGTTGTGGCGAATTGTATTGTTAAATTATAATAAAAGCTGGAAGCCTGTGCTAGGAGGCCTATTCATTGGTTTTAGTTCTCTGTTAAATCCTTTTGGTTATAAGATATTTTATTATATCCTTGAAACAGCAAATGTTTCTAGAGAACGTAAAATAAGCGAATGGTCGCCAATCTCTTTTACTGGTCCCTTTGTTGGGCAGTCGCTAACATATATTATACTCCTGACAATTATTATTATGTTGTTTATCTATTTTGCTAAATTAGATCGTCATAAGATTAAAAATATATTTGCCTCTCCTTTTATCTTTTTATCTTTGCTGGGCCTTTTAGCTATTAGAAATACCGCCTTAGCATTCTTTGTTTTAATTCCATTCTCATCAGAGTTTGGACTTATTATAGTAGAAAAAAAATCATCTCTTAAAAGTAGTCGAATGGCCTATATTCTTAATCTGGGTGTATTGGGGGCCGTTTTGATATTGGCGATTTTCTTACTTCCTGTATTTAGGCCATATGCTAAATCTATTTTACCAAGCTCTAAGCAAAGCCTATATGATAGTGATTCGCCTTTCAAAATTGTAAAATATTTAAATAATACAGCTGACAATGACCCGGTCTTTAATGATTGGTATTTTGGAAGTTTTCTTCTTCTAGAGCAAAGACATAAGATATTTATTGATACAAGAAATATTATCTACAAAAATGAAAGTTTTTCTGAATACCTAAAAGTGATTAATGCCGAATCAGGATGGCGAGAGATCATTTCTAAATACAAGATAAAATATATTCTTATTAATAAAAAACACAATGCTAATTTGATGAAAGAGCTAAGTCACGATGGGGTTTGGAGACTTGCAGCTGAGGAAGGTGATACCTTTCTTTACGAAGGAAGATAAGTTAACTTGCCCATTTTTTAAGCCATATTTATTCCTGTACCAGTATGTTCGTACAAAAATTTAACAATTAGTTATTTGTTCCTTTTTAAGGAGTTAGGTCGTTTTATAATAATTAAGACTAAAATAGTAAGATATATTTTGATAGTGAGATATAATAACTAAGTAAATAATAAAGTTTTTGGACATATGAACCGAGAAATAATTTGCAATTAATATGCAAGGAGAGAATTATGAAAATGCTAATCGCTTATTTTAAAGATGAAAGCGGGCAAACCTCGACAGAATATATTTTACTTGTGGCAGTTGTTGCAATGATTGTATTTAAGTTTAGAGATCAGGCCACATCTCGTCTTGGACAATTAACGGGAAAGGTTTTTGATAAGGCCGATACAATGATGAGTGATGGCGCTCCTTGACCAAAAAAGTTTTTTTATATCGCCGATGCTCGATTTGAATAAATGTTTATTCATTCATAATATTTAACATATTTTTACGTGGAATTATTTTCCTCTTCTTGATTCATTAAGGTTAATCCTTAATGCTTAATCTATGTCAAATTCACATTCAGATTCAGAACACTCTGGTCAAGCTCTAATTGAATACTTATTAGTCTTTAGTTTTATGGTTTTTCTTTCCATTAATCTAGTGAAAGGATTAGGAAAAACTACATTAAAATCTGTAGGAATTCTAGGTTCAGAAATAACAGAGCAATTAACAATTGGTGTTTGTCCTAGACTTTGCTTTTATGCTAGTTATAAAAACCAGGAACAGTCACAATGATTCCGATGGTAGTATTCATATTTCTATCAGTTCAACTGCTAGTGGTGGCCTATACAGACTTTAAAACGAAGATTATTTCCAATATTTGGTTACTGATAAATTTCATCTTTTTTTGTCTTCTGGGCTATATTTTTCCTCAGCAATATAATTGGCATCTAAATACATTTGTTTTTTCTATAGTTTTTTTAATTGTAGGGATACTTTTGTTTTGGATGAATATAATGGGAGGGGGAGATTCGAAGTATTTATCTTCTTTCTATTTACTAGTTCCAGTTGCGTATCAAGATACAGTGTTTTTATATCTTCTATACACAACTATATTAGTAGGTAGTTCACTTTTCCTTTTAAATGCATTACAAAATCTAGATAAAATAATTCTTTTGTTTAAATTACAAGATTTAGCTGGTATCAAAAAAATATTTGGTTCAAGATTTACTTATGCACCAGTAATTTTTATCGCATGGATGTGGTTTGGATGGGTCAATTTTTCAATTATAAAGTTTTAAAAAATCAATCAGGACAAACTGTTGTGGAATATCTTTTGCTGCTTGCTGTAATTGTAAGTCTTGGTGGCGCAATTCTAAGTAATCGAAGATTTAAAAATATTTTAGCTGGGAATCAAGGAGTTTTTGCTACGATGAAAAAAGGTATGGTCTATTCATACCGCTACGGAAGAGAGTATGACTCCACGACGAGCTTAGATGAGGCGATGAGTTTCGAATACACTTCCTCTAAACATGATACTTTTATGAATCGACAAAGTTCGGAATCCCGATTTTTTATGGGAGTCACGAAATATCCATGAAGAAAAATTCTAAAGGCCAATCTACTATTGAATTTATTTTAACTTTTACCACTACGGTTGGATTTATTTTTTTATTCTTAAAAATGGCAATGAATTATACGAATGGTTATATGGTTCAGCATGCAGTCTTTATGGCGAGTAGAGGATATCTAGTCCATGATAGCCAGGTGGGTGATGTTACTACGGAAGGAGAAGTCTCACGTGATGCAACTGCCGATAGACATGCTAAATCGATCTTTGACAAGTATCTTCCAAATGGTTTAATTAAAGGATTTACCGGAGTTTTAACTCTTAATGATCCTGAAAATCAATCAAGATTAAACTTGTTCGTTGGCGCATTTGTTGAATTTGAACAAGTCTTTTCGATGGGAATTATTGGAGGCAAAGATAAAATGTTATTTCGAGCAGAGTCTTTTTTAGGGAGAGAGCCTACGCGTTTTGAAACCTATGTGCAAATATGTGAATCATTTAAGGCCGTCATTGGTTCCGGTGACTGCAAAGTTGATGTAACATTGGACGATAATGGTGGGTAATAAAAAAATGATAAAAAATAATCAAAAAGGACAAGCGCTTTTTGAAATGATTTTATTTCTTCCATTCTTACTTTTCCTCTATACAATTTTTTACACGATTGGAAACTCAATAAGCGGATCAATAAATCAACAAAAAGCGGTTCGCGGGTATTTTTATCAACTAGTAAAAAACAATCCCAATATTGTATCTCTGGCGGATTTAAAAGAATTTAAAAAGAATGGAATATTAAACGTTGGTTTTTTTTCAATTGGCTGGCGAGAGCATTCTGATTCTGGCGGAAAAAGCTCTTACGGTAATTGCTTTAAGTTTGCATCATTGTTAAGAAACGGCACGCAAGAGCAATGTGATGATAGTATCCGTGATGAAGCAAATAAATCTTATTATGTTCGTGTCTTCACTGTTTATGGAGTCTGTGGCCCTATTTACTCAGAACCAAGATTTGCTCAAGCACATAAAGACTTTGTACTTGATCAAACAGGTCAAATGCAAGAATGTGCGATCAACTAACTACGAAGCAAAATCTTCCCTTTTCTTAAATTCTAACTATTTTTTGATAAACTATAAAAGCTAATTATTTAAACAGGTTGGGAAATATGAACACTCGCGCTTTGACCTTGGCCCTCCTTATCGCTGGTTTTGCGATGGTCATGGTTTATACATATCTAGAAGATCAACAAACAGCAATGACAAAAACTTATGGAACTCTAACGGCAGTTGTAGCCGCGAGAGTTGATATTCAAGAGCTAGAATTAATTGATGACTCAAAAGTTGAAATCATAAACGTTCCAAATAGCTTTGTAGCTAAGGGAAGTTTTCACTCTATTCAGGAATTAGAAAATACGATTGCTACAGTCCCTATTATTAAAGGTGAGCAAATTACGAAGCCACGTGTGACGTATCCAGGAGTGAGTACAGGGCTATCTCGGCAAGTGGCAATTGGTAAACGTGCAGTAGCAATAACAACTACTGAAAAAGATGCTGTAGGTAGACTGATTAAGCCTGGGGATAGAGTAGATATTTTAGCAGCTATTGATATTTCTGCTGGATCAAGAAAAGATTTACAAAAAATACGTACTATACTTCAAGATGTTTTAGTTCTTTCGACAGGAATGAATATGACAAATTCAATCCCAATGACAGGAGTGATTCAGGCAGAAAAAATAGTGAGAACAATGAATCTCAATACGTTTGTTTCATATAATACTATTACATTAGAGTTAGCTCCATATGACGTGCAAAAGTTGTCATATATCCAATCGTATGGGCAAGGATCTCTCTCGTTGGCCTTAAGAAATAGTGCAGACAAAGAAATTTCACATTTAAAACCAACTCAAATATTTGATGTTTTGGATGAAGAAAATGCACAAGAAAAACAATATATGGCCGATAAATATAAAGAGAAAAAAGATGGTCCATAAAATTTATTATATATTAATTATATTAACTTTATCTCTCAATAGTTTTGCACAAGATGAAGTTGTGCCCAAAGAAGACGAATTAAAAGTGTTAGAAATTATTGTTGGGTTGGAAAAAATAATTAAAGTCGATTTCGTTCCAGATCTTCGATACTCAATACCGGCCAATGAATCACTTGCAAATGTAAAAGTAGCACCGGCTAAAAAAGAAATACTTATTACTGGCATTAAAGCCGGTGAAACATCTTTAACCTTGAGAGATGTTGCAGGAGATATTAAAGCAAGATATTTGTTAAAGGTTACAGCTTCAGATCAATCAAAAGTCATTGTTCAATTAAAAGAATTATTAGGTGATGTTGAAGGTCTTGAAATTGGTATTAAAGGTGATGCCGTCTATGTCGGTGGCTTTATTGTCGTCCCAAGTGATATTGGAAAAGTTGTACTTATTTTGGATAGAGATGGCTTTAAAGATGTTTTGCGACTTGTAGAGCTTTCACCTCAGACACAATTAGTGATTGCAAAAAAGATGCAAGATGAAATTCAAAAAAGTCAATTTAAAGACGTAACAGTTAGAGTAGTTAATGGTAGTTTTTGGGTAGAAGGTGTTGTCGGGTCGCAGGAAGAGAGTGCGAAAGTTGAACAAATTGTAAAAGCTTATCTTCCAGATCAAATTCAAAACCTAGCAAGAAGAACGGAGGCCGTACAATTTGCTAAAAAAAATACATATGAAATATTGTTAACTATCAATTCAAAACCCAAGCCAGAACCTATTCCTAAGCTTTTTAAATTAACAGCTCAATTCGTAGAGTTAAGTAAGTCTTATAATCGTGTATTTGGTTTTACATGGACTCCCTTTATTAGCGCCGATGGTGGTTCTGTGGCCATTGGGCGAGGAAATGCCGGAGGACTTACAACTACTTCTAGTAATGCTCTGACTTCTACTATTTCAAATCTGTTTCCTAAGCTGAATTCAGCAAAGAGTGCTGGCTATGCTCGTGTGATTTCCTCTGCTGTTGTAATGGTAAAAGATGGTAAAGAAGGTGTTGTTAATAAAACAACAACTACCCCTTTTGTTTTGGGGACATTGGATAGTACAAAATCTCTGAGTTCAGAGGCCGGTTTTAAAATGAGTATCACTCCTACTGCCCTTGTTGATGAAAAAGTTAATCTAAATGTAAATCTCTCACTTAGTTCGACATCTCCATCACAACCTCCACAGCATAGTGAAGATTCTGTTAAAACAGAAGTCATTGTTAAAAATCAAGAGTCAGCCGCAATTGGCGGGATACTTTCTAGTCGAACAGGAACAAATTACGATAAGCCACAAACTGATATTGCTGCAAAAACTAATACAGGGACACCATTATTTAGTTTCATTAAATCTAAAGAATATACAACCGACAGAATACAGTTTGTTTTTTTTCTGACACCTGAACTATTGGAAAGTGCATCTACAGGTACAAAAGAAATAGAAAGAAAATTTAGAAAAAAGGGTAGATAAAAATGGCCGGACATATAATTTCAATTATTGGAGGAAAAGGCGGAGTTGGGAAATCTCAAGTTGCTGCTAACCTTGCATTCGCCTACGCAATTGAAGGTAAGGTAAAAGTATTACTTTTAGATTTCGATCAAAAAGCAAGCGGAGACCAAGATTTTATTACAGGAATGAAAGGAAAAAAAAATGTAAAAGAATTGGCAGAGTTTAAAGGGGCCATTGATCCTAATTCAATTTTGCAATTTACAAATATGAACCAGAATGTTTTTTATATCGGAATGCCAAACGACTCGATTGCAGCTGATGCAGTTGATGTAGAGGCGCTAGGAAGAACGCTCAAAGCAGTGACTAATATTTTTCCTGTCACAATCATTGATACAGGCAGTGATTTAACTCCACTTGCAATTAAGGCCTTGGAATTTTCAACCCTTATTTTTGTCGTTGTAACACCAGATATTTTGGCACTTAATCAAACAAAAAAATTATATTCTGATCTCATTACGATGTTGTTTCCCAAAGACATGATTCAGTTTGTAGTAAATCAGTCGCAAGCAGGTCATCCAGTTACAAATGATGTTATTGGAAAAACATTAGGAAAGGCAGTTTTCTCGGCAATCCCACGAGATGATCAAAATTGTATATTAGCACTCAATCAAAAAAAACCAGTAATGTTAGTGGCGCGTACAGGACCATTTGCAAAAGGCATTGTTGATACCTATAGAAGGCTCAGTGAAAAAAACATTCTGCGTGCTTTGGAGGCACTTAATAAGCCAAAGGATTCAGGGGTTAAAAAAGATGATAAAAAAGACGGAGACGCCTTGGTCCGAGGCGGAAAAAATCCGTGGTTAGAATTAAAGTCGAGAATACACAAGTCACTTGTAGAAGAAATGGATCTAAAAAAATCAGATGATAATGATCCTCGTGCTCAAGTGATTTTAAGAGAAATGACCAAGAAATTAGTTGTCGATTTGTTAGGTAAGGAAGATACAAAAGGAATACTAAACTCACGCGAAGATAATAATCAAATTGTAAAAGAAATTTTAGATGAAGCATTAGGCCTTGGGCCATTAGAAGATCTACTTAAGGATAAGTCCGTATCAGAAATAATGGTTGTTGGTCCATATAAAATTTATTATGAACAGGCCGGAAAAATTAAGCTATCGACTGTAACTTTTACAAATGATCGGCAAGTGCTAAATGTAATAGAGAGAATTGTCGCTCCTGTGGGGAGAAGAATAGATGAAAAAACTCCTTATGTAGATGCTCGCCTAAAAGATGGTTCACGAGTCCATGCTATTATTCCTCCTTCTTCCATTGATGGATGTACAATCACCATTAGAAAATTTCCAGACAAAAGATTTACATATAAAGACATGGTTAATTGGGGCTCAATGACTGAAAACATGGCCGATTTTTTAAAGGTTGCAGTTGAGGCCCATCGAAATATTATTGTTTCAGGTGGAACAGGTTCTGGAAAGACAACATTAATAAATTTACTTGGTGGGTTTATTCAATCTAACGAAAGAATTATTACATGTGAGGATTCGGCCGAGTTAAATTTCCCACAAGAACATGTTGTGAGATTAGAAACACGACCACCATCTCTAGAAGGTGATGGTGCGATTGACATTCGTTGCCTTGTTAAACAGACGTTGAGAATGAGACCGGATCGAATAGTTGTGGGGGAATGCCGCGGTGGTGAAACATTAGATATGTTACAGGCAATGGGGACTGGTCACGATGGATCGATGACAACAGTGCATTCTAATAATCCACGTGAATGTATAGGGAGATTAGAAACACTTGTTCAATATGCAGGAACTTCTATTTCTGCTAGGGCCATTAAGGAAATGATTGCCAATGCAGTTCATTTAATTATTCAGCAATCACGACTTGATGATGGCTCAAGAAAAATTATGTTTATAACTGAAGTCGGTGGATTGCAAGGCGATACAGTAATACTTCAAGATATTTTTACTTTT
This sequence comes from Bacteriovoracaceae bacterium, assembly GCA_036171615.1. GTDB lineage: Bacteria > Bdellovibrionota > Bacteriovoracia > Bacteriovoracales > Bacteriovoracaceae > Bacteriovorax. The sequence goes on along the minus strand of JAVHRK010000054.1, from coordinate 27,135 downwards.
GTTCAAAAAGAAATGGATAAAACAGGAAAAATAATTGGTGAGTTTCAAGCTTCAGGGTTTATTCCTAAGTTTATAGAAACTTTACAGAAGAAGGGACAGAATATTCAGCGAGGTATGTTTAGTAATCATGCACCTCCTGCTGCAAATACTACCGCTGTTACAGCTGCTCCTGCTTCTAAAGTTGCCGTACCAACTAAACCTCCGGTGAAAAAATGAACGAAGAGGTCGTAGCAAAAGCAGCGGAGGTAAGTACTTTTAGTAGCTTTATTGCATTGATTGGTAGAAATGGAATTATTTTTTTAGTCGCTATTCTCGTTTTTTTATTTATCTATAAATATTCTGTTGGTCTGTTTGATTGGATTGAAAATCAGACATACAGCACTCGTACATATATAATGGAAAAACTTAATTTTTTATTTATAGATATTTCCCAAGAAAAGTTAACATATTTACTCTTGTCATCGTCTTTAGGATTAGGGGCAGTTGTCTTGCTTCTTATTGGCATGGCCGGGTCATGGGTTTTAGGTGTGATTATGGGAGGAATTTTTTCTTATATTGGTTTTAAAGCACCTCGAATAATTATAGATTTTTTATGTGAAAAACGCATCAAAGCTTATTCAATGCAAATGGTAGACGGACTTCAGTTACTTTCCAATGGTATTAGAGCGGGGTTGTCTGTACCACAATCAATTGGATTAATAGTTGATGAAATGCCTTCACCTATTTCGCAAGAATTTAATATTATTTTGCAACAAAACAGGATTGGAGTTCCTCTCGAGGAATGTTTTGAAAATTTAACTAAACGAGTTCCAACCCAAGATAACGATATGTTTGTATCATCAGTAAATATTTTAAGAGAGGCCGGAGGTAATTTAGCAGAAACATTTGATACAATTGTTGAAGTAATTCGTGAACGAGTAAGGTTACAACAAAAAGTTGATACGTTTACTGCTCAAGGTATGTTCCAAGGAATGGTAATAGGGGTAATGCCGTATGCTTTAGGTACGCTTTATTATGTTCAAGATCCAGTAGGAATGACTCCATTATTTACAACTCCCATTGGACTTATAATGTTGATACTTGCTATGGGGTTGGACGCAGCTGGAATTTTTGTTATAATGAAAATAGTTAAAATTAAAATTTAAGAGATATAATTTAAAGACCGAGAATTAACAATAACTTAATAAGCAGGAATTTTTAATGAGGAAAATTATGAATGTAAAAAAATTATTAGTTGGACTGTTACTAGTGCCAGTTATCACTTTTGGTGGTGTAAATTTAAAAAATGGAAATTTTTACATTACTTATACTGATATTGTAGCACCAGGTGGTGATCATGATTTAGAAATTACTCGAACGTATAATTCAAAGTCAGTAGAGAACGGCTGGTTCGGATTTGGTTGGGGTTCTCTCTATGAAACAAAGCTTGTTGTCTCATCAGATGGTTCTGTCATTGTTATGGAAAATGGTGCTGGAGCACAGACTCGATTTGTACCGAAAGAAGCAATAGATGTGGAATCAGCTTCTAGAAAAATTATTGATGCGATTAAGAAAAAAGAAAAAATGAGTGAAACTGTTATTAATAGCCTGCTTACAAAATTAAAAGGTGATTCAGAATTAAGACAAGTTTATTCAAAAAAATACGGAGTAGAAACAAAGCTAGCAGATGGCACAACATTATATTCTAATGACAGAGGGATTCAAACCATTGTTAAAGAAAAAAATGGATATAAGAGATCGAGTTCAGATGGAAAAACGGATTATTTTGACAATGATGGAAAGTTAACCAAAGTTTCAGATAAGAATGGATACTTTATAAACTTTGACTACAAAGGGACACAACTTTCGGCAATTAGAGATTCTCAATCTAAACAGATTTTACTAGATTGGTATCCTGATGGAAAAATCAAATCTGCATTTACTGCAGCTGACAAAAAAACTACAACTTATACTTATGATACACGTGGGAATTTAATTTTATCTAATGACATTGGCGGACACTTTTATAAATATGAATACGATGTAAATCATAATTTAATTAGTATTGGATATATTGATAATACAAAGATGCAAATAAAATATGATAAGAGTTCTCTTGCCACAGAGGTAATTGAAACAAATGGGGACTCTACTAAATATAAATATGAAATGAATCCTAAAAATCCAGAATTGCATTACTGGACTACCGTTATTAAAAAACCAAAAGATGAAAAAGAAACTTCTAGTAGATATGAATATGAATTAAAAATTAAACCAGATGGTCAGCAATATACTTACAGAATCGCAACAGAAGTTGATGGATTAAAAACAGAAACAATATACTCAGAGTGTTGTTCGCTACCGCTTAAAATTACGCGTGGGAAAGATGTCACAACTTTTGAATATAATGCAAAAGGGCTTTTAACTAAAAAGACTTCAACTCGCGGTGAATATGTTCAATTAGAATATGATGATAAAATTAATAAAATAACTAAAGTTGTAAACAACGAAGGTTGGACTACTTTTCAGTACGACAAATCGGCAAATCTTTCTAAGGCCGTAAATAGCGCAGGAAAATCTGTTTTATTGATTTATGATCGTAATGGAAAAATAACCAAGATGATTGATCAGTTAAAGAATGATGAAAAGTCTCGTCGTACTTTATCATTTAAATACAACTCTTTAGGTAAGCCAGTTGAAATAGAAATGGTTAATGTGGGCATAATTAACGTTGCATACGACAATTATGGAGAGATTAAAAAAGTAGAATCTAAGGCCGGCGCAAAGATGGCCTTGCAGGTAACTCAGGCCTTTCAGTCACTTTTAAGTATTGTTAAGCCAGCAGGTGTAAACTTAAATATGTAAATGCCGATATGTTTTTTAGGGTAAAACGAGGGAGACCAATATATGAAGATTTTATTAGCAGTAGTTATGAGTTTGACAGTAGTGAGTTCGGTTTGGGCAGAATGTGATATAAGCACAGGTGGTGGTTGTAATGTAACTGAGTGTGCTGCACATAATGATACATTAACTTGGAAAGACCCTAAAGTTGCTGGTGAAACAGCTAGTTGTATTAAAATACCTGCTGAAGCAAAAACAGCAGCTGAGGATTGTGCTAAAATCGTTGCAGAAGGTACACCAGCACCTGGGGCTAAAATACCACCAACAACAGTTGTACCAGCAGCTCCAGTAAAAGATGCTCCAAAATAAAAATAGATAATTTTCTTATAATAGAAATCCTCAGCTGATTAAATTCATCTGAGGATTTCTGTCTATTTCTTGTACGATAAATCTAATTCCGACTAGTAAATAATCACTTCATTTTCTAACTCCTTAATTTATTATTTAATATATTTGGCATCTCGTATGCAACTTAATTAGCAAGAGTCTAAACAAGGGGAAAGGGGAAAATTATGAAAACATTATTATTAATTTCATTATCTTTACTATCATTAAATGTATTTTCAGCGGAAGTTGGTGTGGTTGAAAAAAGTCCATGTCCATATATTTTAGGTACCGGCTCTCTTGAGGCCAAACCAGTTGTAATAGAACATAATACAGATGCTGAACAGGCAGAAAAAGAAATTAAATCTATCTCAAAATAAAACGATCTAATAGCTAACCGTTCTAAGGAGAGCGCTCATAGAGGCGCTCTTCTTGTTTCTGCAAACTGACAACTCTACTATGTAATTTTTATAAACACCCTGACCAAAGTCTATACACTCCCCCAATAAATATAAAATAATAAACTAAGAATAATAAGAACTTAAGACAACTTCTCTCTGGCACACGCCTTGCTTTATATAAACTAAGAAGCAATCAAAGTAAGGGGAAGAGTTATGAAATTATTTACATCTAAAAAAGCAATTATCGCCATCCTTAGCTTAAGTACAATTGTAATTGCAGGAACTATAAAAGATATGAATACTCATAGTAAAAAACTTACGGTTGCTCAAGTTGAGGCCGATTCATTATTAGCCGAAAGAAGTGTAGCTTCTTTAGAAGTATCAAAAGTAGCTCAAATTAATCTTCCAGTGAGTGCAGAAAATATTAAAAAAATTAATTCATCATGGGAAGTTGTTAGAATTGTAGACGCTGATCAATTAGTTGCTTTTGATAAAAATCAAAATCCAGATGACGCTAAAAAATCAATTAAGATTAAAATGGAACTTGTTGGAAATGGAGTTGTAAGACTTAACAATGATGATCAACAAGTATATCATATTTCAATATTAAATGAAGTTGGAACAATTGCACTATTCAAAAAACTAGGAAATGGATTTGAAATAATTGAAGCTAAAAAAGTTCAAGAAGTTGTCGTGAAAAAAGAATTAATTGTAAATGAAGAAGTAGAATTAGTTCTTGAGAGAGCTCTTAATCAGTCAAAGTCTAGCAAAGTATTAGTTGGCGAAAGCGTTTCTGGACGAGTCTCATTATCAAATAAAATAATTAATTCTTTATCAGTAGAACTTAAAAATGAGAATGGTGAATCTCAATCTATAGAAATTGATACAGCGGACTTAATGGATGGTGGAACTTTTAAAGCAGAAGTAAACGGAGAAGAAGTTTCAGGTGTGATTTTTAATAATGGAAAAGATGGTTATAGAATGAGCTTTGTGACTGGGCCACTTGCTGGAGCAATGTTAAACTTTGTTACTCAAGATCAATTTGATAAAATTCAAGAATCAGAAGAAGAAGCAAATAGAAATGCAGTTCAAAAAGATTTTTACGGAGAAGCAGTAGAAGCTTCACAAAATCAAGCCTTAGAAGAAAGAAAAGTAGTAGCTAATAATCCTGAAAATTACGAAGCAGTAAAAGTATTAAGCACTGAAGAAGTTAAGCAAACTGCTCAAGAAAATGGATTTGCATTTTAGAATATTTTTACAAAATATGATCGAAAAAAAAGGCCCTTTCGGGCCTGATTTTTTATTTGCCTAATAAATTTTTAAACTCTTGAGTAAGTAATGGTACAACTTGAAATAAGTCTCCAACAATTCCGTAATCTGCTTTAGTGAAAATTGGAGCATCTGGGTCTGTATTAATTGCAACAATAACTTTAGAGGTTCTCATTCCAGCTAAATGTTGAATTGCACCGGAAATGCCACAAGCAATATAAAGTGAAGGTGCTACTGTCTTACCAGTTTGGCCAACTTGCATTGCATGGGGAGCAAATCCAGAATCTACTGCAGCTCTTGAGGCACCAACAGTTGCTCCAATAACGTTTGCTAATTCTTCAAGAATTTTAAAATTTGCAGCATCTTTCATTGCACGACCACCGGAAACAATTATATTCGCTTCTGTTAAATCTAGTTTTTCTGATGCTCCTTTAATTATTTCTTTTATCATTGCTCTAATAGTTCCACTATCAACAGCATCTTCACTGACACTTGCAGTACCTGCAGTTGGATTAGCATTCATACCAAGAGCATTTGGGCGTACAGTGATAAAATGTGGTTTAGGTCCAGAAAGTTCGACTTTAGCAAAACACTTGCCAGCAAAAAGTGGTCTAGTTCCAAAAAACTTGTCACCTTCCATTTGAAAATTGGTAACTTCAGATGCCATACCAGCATCAAAAAGAGTTGCTAGTCTTGGAATTAAGTCTTTACCAAGTGAAGTAGCACCAGCAAAAACGTAATCAAAATTGCCTGTGGAAATAAATGCCTTCAGTGCATTGGCATACCCTTCCGGTGAATATTTTTCAAGATTGCTTCCTTTAAGTGCATGAACTTTTGAAGCACCAAATTTTGTAAGATCGGCCGTTGCTTCAGAAGGAATAGCTCCAATTACTGCGACCTCAACTGTATGTCCAGCTAGCTTACCTAATATTTCTAAGGTAACTCCCTTAACATGATTTCCGTGTAATTCTGTAAAAACTAATATTTTTGACATAAAATCCTCGCGATAAATTATTTACTAAATTGTTTTTGCTTCTGTTCTTAATAGTCCAACGACTTCTTTAACAACCGCCCCCATTTTTGCTGAATCCATTGCATCGAATTTTTTTCCTGGTGGTTTTTCTGGAGGTAATTGAAAGTTAGAATATTTTACTCTGCGATCAGCATCAGATACGCCCACATCAGCAAGTGACAAAACAGTTAATGGTTTTTTCTTGGCCTTCATAATGCCAGGAAGTGAAGCATATCGTGGAGTATTTAAACCTTTATTGCATGAAATTAATGCCGGAAGTGAAACTCCATAAACTTCAAGTGCACCACCTTCTATTTCTCGTTTAATAACTAAGTCAGTGGCAGTTGCTTCAAGGCCTACGACAACAGAAACAGATGGAAGGTTCATCATTGTAGCTAAAATTTGTGGTACTTGTAAGCAGTCATCATCAATTGCTTGTTTACCAGAAAGAATAATATCATGATTTTTTCCTGATTTTGCAATTGCTCCTTTTAGTGCTTTTGCGATCATATAAGAATCAAGATTATCTGGTGCCTCAATAAGAAATGCATCATCTGCACCCATTGCCATTGCTGTTCTTAAACTTTCAGTATCTTTACTTGAACCTACTCTTAATACTGTAACAGTAGATCCAGCATTGGCAGCTTGAAGAAGAAGGCCTTGTTCAACAGCATACTCATCATAAGGATTCATAATCCATTTTACAGAAGTTGTTTCAATAAATGTTCCGTCACTTGTTGGAACAATTTTAGTTTCAGTATCCGGTACTTGTTTTACACATACAAAAATATTCATATTAGCTCCTTGAAAATATTTCTTTTGCTATTACTAAACGTTGAATTTGAGATGTTCCTTCATAGATTTGTATGAGTTTTGCATCTCTCATAATTTTCTCTACAGGGTATTCCTTGCTATAACCATATCCACCAAATACTTGGACAGCATCTGTGGTAACTTGCATACAAGCATCGGCAGCAAATGCTTTTGCGTAAGAAGCTAGTTGCGTATTAGATAAGTGATTATCTAAAAGCCATGCCGACTTATGGACAAGTAACCTAGAGGCTTCAACTTTTATGGCCATTTCTGCAATCATAAATTGAATTGCTTGGTGTTGTGATATTGGTACATTAAATTGAATTCTTTCTTTGGCGTATTTGACAGCGTGGTCATACGCACATTGAGCTCCACCTACAGCACTGGCAGCTACCATAGGACGAGAGTGATCAAGAGTTTTCATGGCAATTTTCCAGCCTTGATTGAGACCACCAATAACATTTTCTTTTGGGACACGAACATTATTAAATGTTACAGAGCGTGTATCGGAACATCGGTGCCCCATTTTATCTTCTTTTTTTCCAAGCTCAATTCCTGATGTGTCTTTAGTCACCACAACACATGTAATACCTTTGTGTTTTAAAGACGAATCAGTGGTCGCATAAATAACAAATAAGTCTGCATAACCAGCATTTGTTATCCACATTTTATTGCCATTTATGAGTACATCATTTCCATCTTCTTTGATTGTCGTTTTTAATCCAGCAGCATCAGAACCATTTCCTGGTTCTGTGAGACAAAAAGCTGCAATTTTGTATGACTCAGTAAATGGTTTTAAAAATTTTTCTTTTTGCTCGTGTGTACCTCCAATAACAATTGGAAGCAATGCAAGGTCATTGGCCATTATGGCCGTATTCATCCCCATGCACCCATAGGCCAAGGCTTCTGTGATAATCATTGAGTCAAGAGCAGTAAATCCATTTCCATTATATTCAGTTGGAATGCAGGTATTCACCAAACCAAGAGACCATGCTTTTTCTAAAATTTCTTTTGGTAAAATTGCTTTTTCATCATAAAGTTGAGCAACGGGCATCATCTCATTTCTTGCAAATTTCATTGCAAGATCACGTATTTCAATTTGTTCTGATGTTAGCTCAAAATTCATATTAATTTCCTGGATAAAACTTCTTATTTGATTATAAGAGCTGTAGCCGAATTGGGAAATGAAAATGTAAAAGAAAATGATTCTTTTAGTTTAGAAAATCCAGGGAGCTCAGAGAGTGGAAGTACAACGAAACTTCTGGTAAACAAACTGGGATGAGGAATCATGAGTAATTCACTTTTTATCTCTAAATTATTCCAAAACAATATATCTAGATCAATTAACCGTGGTCCTTTAGGGATTAATCGATTTCTACCTAATTTTTGCTCTGTCTCAAGTAACCGCTTCATACATTCTTGTGGAGTCATTCTAGGAATTTCAAATTCTAATACCTGATTATAAAAGTCAGGTTGATTGGTAAAATCAACTGCAGCAGATTCATAAACCTGACTTTCCGCAATTAAATTTAAATAGCTACATAAACTATTTTTAGCATTTAGTAAGTTAAGGAGACGATCATCAAGATTGGTTCCTGTTGCGATAAAAAGTGACATGTTATTTTTGAGGTAATGTAGGTTGAACTACTTTTTCGTTATCTGTATCAAGAAATGAATTAGTGTAAGATTGAATCGCTGCCTCGGGCGGACTATTTGGACGTGATTTTACTCCACATCCATAGCTTGAAAAGATTATAAGGAAAAGTAGCAATTTAAAATTCAAGAAGCAATCCTCCATTAATGATATCATTACCAAGGTCAATTCTTGCAAACCAGCCAGGAACTATACGTCTAAGGATAGTTGCACCTGCAACTACTCGACTTTTTTTAAGCATATCAACTAAGAGAAATTCGGCAGGAGTAACAGCTCCAGGAGATTGTGCTGTAATAATTTGATAACCTATATAAGGCTGTATATAGCTATAGAAAGGGGCCGAAATGGTATACTTTAAACGACCAGAATATGCAGTCATGCGTGTATCAACTCCAAGAGCTGGAAGGTCACGAATGGTATTAGAACCAAGCATAAGTTCTGACCAGATATTATCAGAAATCTGATAGGCCCACGAACCATTTAGATGTGTATAACGTGTAGTTGCTTGCGTATCTGTTACTCCATCAATTAAGCCAATATTAATTGCGATGAGGTTGTCGGTTTTAATTTGTCGTTTTGAGCTATCTTCTAGAGTTGGATCTTCTCCGTCGTCCAGCGTTGTGGAGTTGTAGAGGTCTTCCTCAGACTTAACAATATTTTTGTCTTCTGGTTTTTTTATAGTATCTTTGAGTGCCACTGTCTGAGGCGTAAAATAACTATCATCACCTCGCAAAACTTGAACTTGCTTGCCGGTGTTTAATTGTTTCCATAGGTCTAGAGAATAAATTTTAATAATCTTAATACCCGATAGATTCGAATTGGTACTCTTGGCAACAAGTGCTCGACAGACTAATTTATTGTCAAGAAGTAGGGAGATAAAATCGCCTTTTCCAAAGCTTTGGGCATCATTTGTAAGTATAAAAATTTTTTGAGAATTTGAAATTGCTTTAATTGTTTCTTTTGAAAGTTCTGGTGATTTTTCACTCGAAGGAACCTCACTAGGAAGTTGGTTTTCGTCCAAATTATCGTCGAGAAGATCTTGTGAATACGTCTTGGCCTGAAGAAGGACAAGGATAAGTAGAAAAAAGAATAGAGGTCGTGCATTCTTCATATAGCTATCATTTTAAAGTAGTTATTAATATGCTGCAATTTAAAAAAAGAATTAGCTAAAGAAAAAAATATCAGTTCCGATATTGTGGTGAGTAGTTGAAAAAAGGGAGACTTATGAAGAAAATATTGCCGTTACTGATACTGATGTTACTTTCAAGTTCGTGTGGATTGATAATGTCTGAAGAAGAAGGAACAGAGAAGACACAAGATACCAGCGCTTCAGAGTTTCAAGTTTCAGAAGAAAATGTAGATAAACCAGAACAACAAATTGCTGTAGCAGATAACTTTGAAGAGTCAGTTATTAAACCTTCAGAAGAAATGAGAGCACCAGTAGAGCCACGTCAAGAAGAATTCGAGAATAAGCCAATGGCAGAGATTGCGAAGCCAGCAATGGGGTCACAAGAATTTGGATCATATAAAGTAGAAAAAAGTGACACATTGATGATGGTAGCTTTTAGAATTTATGGTGATTACCATAAATGGAAAGAATTAAAAGCTTGGAATAAAGCAGAATTAAAAAATGGAATGCATGCTGGAATGTTTCTTAAATATACTGTTCCAGAGAAAAAGTTTGTTTGGAACCCAACAGGATTGCCATACCTTGTAAAAGAAGGGAATACGTTGGGAACTATTTCAAATGAGAAATATGGTACTCCAAAAAAATGGAAAGATTTATATGAGAACAATCGTCCATTAATACAAAATCCCAATGTTATTTTTGCTGGATTTACAATTTACTATGTTCCTGTAAGAGATATAGCTTCGCAAAAGGAATAGATTTAAACGTAATAATCGTCTAAAATAATTTAAATGGTTAGGCCCAAGTAATTCTTGGGCCATTTTTTTTTATGAAAATACTAATATTATTAATACTGGGGATTATATTTGTTTCTTGTTCGACTGAACAACGGAATGTTAATGAGCAAAAAGATATAAGCAATATGATTTCATCTGACTTCTCAGACCAACTAGCTTCAATGGGGGCAGACTATCTGAACTATTTAGAAGTAAAGTTAGTTAAAATTCCAATCAAAAACTACGAATATTTAGATAAAATTTTTACCCGAATTGTTAGTAATAATGAAATATTTTTTGGTAATTCAGAAAGACCACATTTTTATTTTATCCAAGAAGAAATTCCTTTCTTTTTTTCATTGCCAAATTCTCAGTTCTATTTTTCGACAGGGTTATTTCAAAAATATTTAAAAAGTGAAGAGTTGTTTATTGCTGTATTAGCAAATGAAATTATTAAAAGTAAAAGAAATATATATGAAAAAAAAATGTCTATACCGTTGGGATGTAATAACTTAGAGAAAATGATCAAGCTTACTCGTGTTTCAGTAAACCTTAGAGCACAATTAAATGAGTGGAGCTATCTTGTATTAAAGCGTTCAGGTTACGATGCAAGCGTAATATTAAACTGGATACAGGTTCAAAATAGAAATGTTTTAGATTTTTCTTTGCTTTTGGGTGATACTACTTCGATTTCAAAAGAAGAACATCTTTTTAAAAGTTTTATGGCAAAAGAGGGTGTTAAAACCAGTGAAAGAAAAACAAATGAAGCTAACTCGTCAAAAGAATTCTATCAACTTGTAAAAAACATAGTGAGACGTGAATGAAAGCAGAACAGTCTGAAAAAATTTTAGTAGAAGAACTTTTTAAAAAAACGATAACAAAGAATCTCTTAAATGATGATTTAGTAGTTAATATTGAAAAATTAACAGGAGATGCATCAACTCGAAAATATTACCGAATTCTCACATCAACTAAATCATATGTTGCCTGTTTAGATAGCCCTATCCTAGATTTAAAAATTGAGCCAACATTTTTAACTCTTCAAAAAGTACTAAATGAACAAAATGTGAGGGTACCTTTGATTTATGACAAGGAATTGGGGACAGGATATATACTGGAAGAAGATTTGGGAGATGTTACCTTTTTAAGAGAAATTTCCCAGATAAATAATGAAAAAGAAGAGTTGGAATTTTATCAAAAAGCTATAAATTTAATGAGTTCGATTCATAAAATTGACATACACCCCTATGCCGAAATGCCATTTGCAAAACTTGCTTTTGACACCGAGAAACTATATGCAGAAATGGAATTTGCAAAAAAATATTTTTTAAAAATGTACTTGGGCGTTGATGTATCTTCCATTGGGATTGAGTTATTATATAAAAAATTATATGACATTTGTTACTTTATATCTAGTGAACCACGTACTTTGGTTCATCGCGATTATCATTCTCGAAATATAATGCTAAAAGATGGTGTTCAAATTGTGATAGATTTTCAAGATGCACGAATGGGAACTCCAATTTATGACTTAGTTTCTTTGCTAGAAGATTGTTATTATCAAATATCCGCTCATAATAAAGAACTACTTATTAGAGAATATTTTAATAAATATTTTTCTATTTTTGATCCAGGTAAAAGCTATGAGGATTTTCTATATCTATACGATATGATGGCGATTCAAAGAGTCTTTAAAGCATTAGGAAGTTTTGCATTTATTTATGCAGATAGGAAAGATCAACGCTATGTAAAGTATATGGGATTTGCTTTTGAGAAAATAAGAAATATTATGCTTAAGTATGATTCCCTAAGTAAGGAAAGAAAAATTCTTTCCGGTGTCTATTATGCAAGTTGATTATGCTTTGATCTTGAGTGCAGGCCTTGGTACTAGGATGGGGGAGATTGGGAAAAATCTACCTAAAGTAATGTGGCCAATATTTAGTAAAACTCTACTTCAACTGCAAATAGATCTTTGTAAAGACTTAGGAATTAATAAAATTTTTATAAACGTACATTTTCTAGCTGATGAAATTATAAGTCATATTTCAGAAATTCCTCAAGATAATTTCACAATTACTATTTTAAGAGAAGATCCTCTGCTTGATTCCGGGGGCGCGATACATAATCTTGCCCAAAGAACAGATGTTGATTACAAGGGAAATTTGCTATTACTTAATGGAGATCAATTTCATTTATTTGATCAGGATATTTATAATCAAGCCTTAGAAGTTCTAAAAAATTCTCATGTGAGAGCGACACTTTTTGGTATTAAGGTTGATAAGTCTGAAAAATATAATGAGACAGTGATTAAGGATAATGTTCTTATCGATATAAGAAAAAATAGCGGAGTTGCAAGCTATATTACTTATTCTGGTCTAGGCCTAGTAAAACTCACGGGGCTAACTCGGGTAGCAGGAATATCAAAGTTTTTTCATACGGTGGCAAATTACAATCAAGAGAAAGTGTGTTTTTTGACTCCAGAACAATTTGAATATTGGGATTTCGGTACCGCCGAAGTTTATGCTAAAAATATTTTTAAAATCCTAGAAAATAAGAATACTCTCAATTTCCCAATGATTAATAATTTCCTTAGAAAACATAATGTAGATGTATTACACATGGGGCTATTTGCTAATGAGGAACTTAAAAGCATTGACTTGAATTCTAAAGGTAGATTCGAAAAAAATACAATACTTGCAAATGAAATTAAGCAAGAAATTTAAAAGATTTTCTTTTTTTTATCCTCAGTAACAAGTTTTATGCAATCGACTGGGCAGACTTCTATGCACGCATCACATAAGGTACAGGACCAAGTTTCTATAACATAAAGTTTTCCGCTCGACAGAATTGCATGTTCAGGACAAATAAGTTTGCAATTATCACATGAAATACAGAGTGTGTTTATTTCGAGATATGGTATCATTATTTAATAATGTTAGCAGGTCTTTAGAAATATGAAAGTTTATAAAAAAAAATTTGCACATAGAAATATATTACTATTTTTGAGTCTATCTTTAGTCTATTTATTTATTGTTTTTGCATTTTCAATCGGAGGTTCATTTTTTTCTCGAACCAATCTCCTTGCATTTCTCTTGCATTACCTTGGGATAATTTTAGTCTTTCCCGTAGTATTTTACTCTGTTTTATATTTTAAAAAGTATGCCAAGTATTTAGTTGTTGTTTATTTAATATTAATTATAGGTTCTTCATTTATTATGCTTTCAGCAAGCTTTAATAAATTAGTCTTGGCCTTAAATTTTGCTTATACATTATTTTCTTTTTACTTTTATATAACCTGGGAGATAGAGCGAAATGATGCTGGCTATAACCCCTTATTTTCATCTATTGACCTGGAAAAACAGTCACGTTTTTCCATAAAAGGTATTGTTTATTCTCACGATCGTAGCAAATATCAAAATGTTTTTCTGACCAATATCGACGACAAATCTTGCTTTGTTTTACTTGAAACAGGTTCTTTTCCTGATAAAAATGCCATGCTAGAGATAACGTTTGATGGGGTAGTATTTTGCTCTAAAGTTAAAATTATTTCTAAATATGATCAAGGAGTTGGGTTTACATTTTTAGAGAGTGAAAATGCAACATGGTCATTAAGTGAGCTGTGCAAAATTTGCCGCCAACGTGGATATTTTTTAGTATCATAATATTTTTTAAAATTCCTCCGATTATTCTTTCATGGATGATCAAGAATTATTAATGAGGCGAATTACTGAAGAAACTTATGAAGTTGATGACTTCAGCGAAACTCCTGTTAGTTTAGTCAATTATTTTGAAAAAAGGTTAAATGAAGTAGATTATTTATCATTAGAAAAATATTTAATAAACGAAGATATTTTATCAACTATATTGTTTTACCAAGAAAATTCTAAGTGTTATCGAATCACACTTGGTGAAACAGAGATAGATTTCCCTTCAAACTGGTCAATTTTTAGCAAGCTTAACTTTGATCAATTTGCCTTTGTACGCTCCACAAATGATCATGATTATTTATGTGAAATTTTTCTATCTTTGGCCGGTGAGGTACAAATCCTAGTTATAGGTAAAGATGAAAATAATTTTAGATTAATATTTTTGTGTAGCAAAAACTCGGAAAAACATCTTGAATGGATCGAAAATTATCTACTGAAACAAATACCAAAAGAAGAAAAGAAGGCCGCATAAGAGTGGCCTTCTTTTTGATGTTATAAACTCATGTAGTAATCTTTCATTAATTTAGCATCTTTTTCCAAGTTAGGACTGTTGCAAATTACGTATCCGCGACAATCAAAATCTTTTAAGGCCCGTATTAAATCTCTCCAATTAAAATTAGAGTCATCTAAGTTTAAGTGTTTCAAGTCACCTTTAGAGTTTGAACTGATTCCCGATAAATGAATATGCATGTTTTGAAGTGCATTATCATTTAATTCTTCTTTGATTTTTCCTAGTACAGTACAAAATTCTTCATAAGAATTATATTCACCAGTGCGAGCATATAAATGCGAGAAATCCATACAAGGACTACATGCATTTACTGACTTAGTTAAACTTATAAGTTCTTCAAGTGAGCCAAATTGACTAGTTTTTCCTGTAAGTTCAGGTCGAAGATCAATTTGTATATCAAGTCTATTTAATCTTTCTTCAATAACATTTAATGACTTTTGTACAAGATCGAAAACATCATAAGGAGAATCTTTCATGTAAAAAGCAGCATGAAAAGTCATTGATTCAGCTCCACAAAGATCAGAAATCTTAGCGGTTTGAACTATTCTTTCAACTGATGAATCAATTTTATCTTGTTCACGAGCATTAAGGTTAATATAGTACGGGCCATGAGAAGTTAGTGGAATTCCATATTCGTATGAAGCCTTACGAAGACCAGAAGATACTTCTTCTTTCATTCGAACACCGTGAGCAAATTCAAGTTGCATACAATCTAAACCGAGTGCATGAACTTGTTTTACGCCTTCAACTGGATTATTTTTTTTAGCAGTTGAGTTTGGCACTCCGGCGGTACCGAAAAGTAATCTATCAAATTTCATATATATTCCCCCTGACCAATTAAGAACTTAATTTTAATTACACATACTTACCATATTTAGAAAAAATACGAGAGACGCAGTAACGAAAACTCTTTGTTTTCAGTGTGTTACGTATGTCCAAGCTCGTAATGACTTGATGTGTAAGCATGATGTTCCTTATAGCAAGGCCCTGAATTCTTGTCTATAATTTATAAAGGTTAATGTAATAATGACATTCTTTTATAGTCTTCTAAGGGAGAGCGATTATTTTTAATAAATTTTTTTTCATTTTAATTTATTTACTATTTTTTATATGGTTCTCATTAATTGGATTTTTTATAGATCTACACTTGGGAATTTTTCTAGGCTTGGGATTTGCCGGAATACTCTTTATAATATTTTCCTATTGGGGAGAGAAAGTTGTCTTGTATTTTGCTGCCGCTAGATACGTTACAGATGATGAAAATCTACTAAACCAAATAAAGAATTTTAGCTGCCATTTAGGGTTGAAAAATGTAAAAATCTACTCTTCAGGCAGATTCTCTAACAATGTTTTTTATGCAAATTCATATTTTGGTACGCCTACACTCATTATAGGTAAGAATATTTTTAAGAATTTTACGCGTAATGAGCTTGATAGCTTAATCTATGCTTCATTATTAAGATTAACCACCTTAGATTCTAAACGTCGAACAATGGTTAGCTTGATGCTTTTAATTTTATTCTTGCCTGTCTATCAAGCTAGAAAAATATTAGCTAAACATAAAAACACATATTTAAATATCTTTTTATATCCTGGGTATTATTTAAAAAGCGTGATGTATGCTTCGGTCGAAATGGCCATGTCTCTTGATCGAGAAGTGGCTAATTTAGAAGGTTTAAGAAAAGAATATATTACAGCATTATTTAAAATATCTCATTTAGAAGCTTCATATTCACATAGTGCGGGTGATTTTCTTTTATATGAATTGGCCCATATTCCAAATAAAGAACGAGATGTACTTTTTGATTTAGTAATGGGTGAAGATCACACAAAAGAACGAATTAAGGCATTGGCCGGTTTTTAAATGAAATTAAAAAAATTTGATTTATCTGATTATTATCCTCTCGTTTTTACCTTAGTATTTGTGGCAATATTATTTCAATATCCTTTAGCATCATTAGAATCAATCTTCTATGATGCTAAAATTCGACTGGATTTTAATATTAGTCCCACGAAAGAAATTGTGGTTATTACTATGGATGAAGAAAGTGATGACTACTTAGGAGATACTTATCCGTACACATATGCAACACATGCACGATTGTTAGAAAAACTGATCCCAACCAAACCTATCATTATAAATTATTTTGTTAAAATGCCTAGAGATCAACTAGGTGAAATTGATAAATTTAAAAAATACTTATTAGAATACGAACAGAATAAAGGCATCGTTAATTTTGCCACAGAGATTGATGAAATATATGGAGAAATCTTACCTCCAAATGAACTAAGAAATTTTCATTATTCACTTGCTCAATTAAATTTAGATAATAATGTTTTTGCCAAAGATGATGTCATTCGTAGAGCTATATTTAATGTTTCAGGCGATGAAAGTTTTCATGTCTGGACCGCCAATAAATATCGACAAACAATAGGTTTAGAAAAATTAAGTGCAGGGAATGTACTAGGCAGTTATTACAATGAAGAAGCAGATGCCAATATGGTATTATTTCGATATGCTGGCAATCCTGGTTATAGCGAATTTAAGTATAAAACAATTCCTTTTCATCGCGTACTTGTTGGAAATTTTTCACCAGAATTATTTAAAAATAAACTGGTTATAATCGGGCCTAATTATATATCAGAAAAAGATAACTTTTATTTAACGCCCTTTAATCAAGAGGAATATCGCGCACCAAAGTTAATGGTACATGCCAATATAATCGATAGTTTTATTCAGAATAAAACTATTAAAATGTTACCAAGAATATATTCTAATATTTTATCCTTACTTATGGCCATACTATTGTCTTTTATTATCTCTAGATTAAAACCGAAGGATGGATTAATTATTGCCGTTTTGATGTTGCTTTCAGTGATTACAATTTCATATTTGCTATTTGTTCTCTTCGGCATTTGGCTTTATACAGCTCATCTAGTGGTGACAATTTTTGTCGTTTACTATATTTGGATTCCATTTCGCGCAATTGGTGAATATCGAAGACGTTTTGCAATACAAGAAGAAGCAAAAATTTATAAGAAAGTTGAAAAATTAAAACAAAATTTTCTCTCTTTAATGAGTCATGACTTAAAAACTCCTGTTGCCAAAATAGCTGGAGTTGCTGATAACCTTTATCATCAAAATCCTAATAGTAATGAAATAAGAGATAAGGCACAATTAATTATAAGTTCTACTAAGGAGTTGAATAAATTTATATCCTCAATATTGGACCTTACTAAAATTGAATCTAGTAATTTTGGACTTAATAGAACTTCAAAAGATTTAAATAGTCTTGTCGAAATCGTATTAAAAGATTTATCTTTTGGGGCCCATCAGAAAAAAATTCAAATGGTTAATAGTCTTGCGCCTCTGTACCCCATTCAGATTGATGTTACCCTAATTACTCGGGTTATTTCAAACCTTGTGGAAAACGCTATAAAATATTCAACAGAAGGATCGATAGTTTCAATTAAAACGTGGGATAATGATAAATGGGTATATATTGAGATAGCTGATAATGGATTAGGGATACCTCCAGACGAATTGGAAAATATTTTTGAGAAATTTTATCGGATAAAAAATGATGCTAATCATTCTATAAAAGGTACTGGGCTAGGTTTATACCTTGTTAAATATTTTGTAGAACTTCACGGGGGCACTATCGAGGTAAAATCTACGCAGGGAGAAGGTACAAAGTTTTTAGTGAAATTAGTGAATCAATAGTAGTACAATAATTAAGGGGTACTTCTAGGAGAAAAATATGCATAGAGTATTAGTAGTAGATGACGACATTGTTTTACAAAACTCAGTAAAGGAAGCACTGCTTTACCATAGCTTTCAAGTTGACGTCGCCAATAATGGAAAAGAAGCACTGAACGCAATTTATAAGGACAAGTATGATCTCGTCGTTATGGATGTAAATATGCCCGAGATGGATGGAATTTCGGCCTTGACTGAAATTAAAAAAGTAGATCATTCAGTAATTGTTATCATATTGACTGCTTATTCAAATGTCTCTGATGCTGTTAAGGTTGTTAAGGAAGGGGCCTATAATTATTTAGAAAAGCCGATTTCATCTGAAAACTTGGTGGCCTTAATTAAGCGAGCCTTAAAGGCGCGATCACTTGTTGAAACATCTGCATTTTCATCACCTCGACTTTCTCTGGGGGGAGAAGATCAATTTGTCGGTGAATCTCATGTTATGCAAAAAGTATTCAATGTCATTGATAAATTAGCAAAAGTTAATACTCCTGTTTTAATTCGCGGAGAATCAGGTACAGGTAAAGAATTAGTAGCGAGAGCAATTCATTATAATGGCCCTAGAAAAGATGGTAAATTTGTCACAATAAATTTGGCAGCTGTACCAGAAAATTTAATTGAGTCTGAATTGTTTGGACACGAAAAAGGTGCTTTTACCGGTGCCTCAGAGCGAAAATTAGGAAAATTTCAATTTGCTGATGGAGGTACACTATTTCTAGATGAAATTGGTGATATTTCTCCCGCAATGCAAGTGAAGTTATTAAGAGTGTTACAAGAAAAATCTTTTACACCTGTAGGATCAAATAGAGAAATAAAAGTAGATGCTCGAGTCATAGCTGCTTCTCATAAGCCTTTTGAACAAATGATTAAAGATGGAACATTTCGAGAAGATTTATTTTATCGATTAAATGTTTTGCCTGTCTATTTGCCACCATTGCGTGAACGATCCAGTGATATTCCTTATCTACTAGATTATTATATAAATTACTTTAATAACCACCATGCTTTAAATATTAGGTCCGTGACTGATGAAGCAAAAAATCTATTAGTAAAATATGCATGGCCCGGGAATATTCGTGAATTAAGAAACGTTATTGAGCATGCATTTATTATAGAGTCATCGGACGTCTTGCAAGCTTCTTCTTTACCAGCAACTGTTAAGATAACTTCTAAAACGGTAGTACCTGAGCCAGATGAAGCAGATCAAATAATGATTGATGTTCAAGGAATTCAGGATTCCGTCTTAGATATGAAGAGTGAGGATTTAAAACATGATGATGAAGGCTTTTCATTTAATCACGTTCTAAATTCAAAAGAAATGGTTATGGATTTTCAAGTAGCAAAAGATCTATTTGAAAAAGAATTTATTGTGTGGGCGTTAAAGCAAAATCGTGGAAAAATTAACCAAACTGCACTTAAGGCCAATATACCTAAAAAAACATTATTAAGAAAAATAGAAAAATATGAAATAGTTGCAAAAAGCTATTCTAACGGATGAGTAAAGTTTAATGAACAGAATATTTAAAATGAGCGTGATGGTTTCGGCAATAATTATTTTGGATCAGGTAACAAAGGCCTTGGTTCAACAGAAGTTTTTCTTAGGTGAGTCAGTTATACTTATCAAAGGATTTTTTAGCTTTACCTATGTTAAAAATCCGGGTGCTGCCTTTGGTATGCTGGCCACCTCTCCAGATTATATACGTACACCTTTATTTTTTGGTCTTCCCGTAATTGCTTGTGGCTGGCTAGTTTATTTAGTCTGGTCGACACGCAATACTAATTTTCTTCATTGTTTATCTTATAGTCTTATTTTTGCGGGAGCAGTTGGAAATCTTATTGACCGCTTTTCGATGAACTATGTAGTTGATTTTCTCGATTTTTATCTGGGAAGTAATCATTTTCCTGCATTTAATGTTGCAGACAGTGTGATTACAATTGCCGCAATTTTACTGATTTTTGATTTTTTATTTTTACAAAAAAAGAAAACAGAAAGTGTTACCAGTACTATTTAATTCACCATATTTTACTCTCTACGCTTACCCTCTTTTTATGGGATTAGCTTGGGGAGTAGGTTTTTTCTTAACGGAATATCTTTTTATTCAAAATAATTTTGACCCTAATCCCATAAAAAAATTATTTTTTGGGCTTTTTATTTCTTCATTTTTAGGTGCAAAAGTTTTTTTTCTTTGGTTTTCATCTGGACACAAAATTTATCAATATCTTTATGCAAATTATTTTTGGATGGGGGGAGGATTTGTTTTTTATGGGGGATTAATTTTTGGTCTAGCATTTTATTTAATTTATTCACTTATTTTTAAAAAATTTAATTTTTCTAATAGTGCCATTTTACTTCCCGGACTTATATTTGGTCATGCCGTAGGAAGAATAGGTTGCTTTTTAGCTGGGTGTTGTTACGGAAACAAAACGACATCAATATTATCAGTCTATATGCATGATGAGTTTAGATATCCTGTGCAATTATATGAGGCCTTGTCACTTTCTATCTTGGGGATACTCGTTTTAAATATGATTAAATGTAAAAAAGACAATCAAACTATTTTATCAACCTATTTAATCGGCTATTCATTGATAAGAATTATGCTAGAGTTTTTACGAGGAGATGAAATTAGGGGTACGGCCTTCAATCTTTTTTCTACATCGCAAATTATTAGTATGGTGATTTTAACCCTTGGAATACTTACTTTAAAAATTCAAAAAAAAACTATTTAGTACCTGTTTTTTTCTCGTCAATATAAAGTCGGCTATCTAAAGTTTCATTGGACCATGCTGTAAAAGCATCATCATGTTGATACATTGTAATTGTTTCCCATGGGCAATCTTGAGAACAGTTTTGACAACCAATGCAGCGAGAAAGATCAATTTCCACAGTTTGGCGAAAACTAGGATCAAGTGGATTTGGGCCTGGTACTAATTCAATAGAGTCAACTGGACATCCTGCAATACAAACTTCACAACCTGTACAGCCAGATTGGTGCACAACTGCCAATAACTTAGGTGGTTTTTTACCTTTGCGCTTAGGTTTTAAGCGAGCTGGATGAGAAGCATCTTCAACTAATATGGTCTCTTCAGCTTCTGTTAATTCTGATTCAATTTTCTCTGTATCCATAGTAAAACAATAATACAATAATTCAGCTTTTGTTGCTATTAGATTTTCAAGGTGCCGTATGAAAAAAATTCGATTTGTAACTGCTGCCAGTCTTTTTGATGGGCACGATGTCTCAATTAATATTATGCGCAGGCTTTTACAGTCCAAGGGGGTTGAAGTAATCCACTTAGGTCATAATCGCTCAGCTCAGGAGGTTGTAGATGCTGCACTTCAAGAAGATGTTCAGGCCATTGCTCTTAGTTCATACCAGGGTGGACATGTCGAGTATTTCACTTATATTCGAGAATTATTAGATAAGGCCGGTGCCAAAAATATCAAAATTTTTGGAGGAGGAGGCGGAGTAATTACCGCCTCCGAAATTAAACTTTTACATTCAAGAGGGATCACACGAATTTATTCACCTCAAGATGGAATGGAAATTGGGCTTGCTGGAATTATTGATGACATGATTTCAAAATCCAGTTTTTCAACACTCGAAAGAGTTGATTTTAAAACCTGTAGTTTGGCAAAAATAATTACAGCGATTGAAGACAATGGAGAAATCCCTATAAGCTTCAATGAGGGTACAGTGCCAGTTTTGGGTATCACAGGAACTGGTGGTGCAGGTAAGTCTTCACTGATTGACGAATTATTATTACGATTTTATCGCCATTCTCCTGATTGTAAAATAGCACTAATTTCTGTTGATCCAACAAAGAAAAAAACTTCTGGAGCACTTCTTGGAGACAGGATTCGCTTAGGAAGCGCTAGCTATGGAAATTTCTATATTAGATCTCTTGCCACACGTGATTCGAATACAGAACTTTCACCTCAGATTAAAAAAGTTGTATCCTATTTAAAGTCTCAACCGTTTGATCTCATCTTGATAGAAACTTCTGGCATTGGGCAAGCATCGGATGAAATCACTAAAGTTGCAGATAAATATATTTATGTCATGACACCAGAATATGGGGCAGCTTCTCAATTGGAAAAAATCGAAATGCTAGAAGTTGCTGATTTCGTCGTTTTAAATAAGTTTGAAAAACCACGTTCTGAAGATGCTCTTAGAGATATTAGAAAACAATGGAGAAGAAATCATAATCAATTTTTAGGACATCCCGGTGCGCCTACTGATAATGAACTTCCAATTTATGGCACAATGGCCTCTCAGTTTAATGATTCAGGCGTGAATGCTCTGTTCTTTGATATTGTCAAAAGCATGAATGTTAAAACAGAAGATTTATCAAAAATAAAACGCGAAAAGGTTCCAACAGAAAAGAAAAGTATTATTCATCCTGATCGAGCGCTGTATCTAAGAGATATATCGGGAACCGTCCGAGAATTTAATAAGAAAGCAAATGAGATGAGTGAAATCTTGAGAGATTATGAAGCACTTCAAATAACCTCTCATCTATTAAAAAATAATTCTGAAATTGAATTAAAATTAATTGAACTTAAAAAAATGATTCCTGAAAATGTTTTCAGGGAATTAAAAACATTTGATGAAACAATTGCTCAATATGAACAGGGTGTATATTCGTACTATGTTCGTAGTAAAGAAATAAAGGTTACAACAAAGTATAAATCATTATCTCAAATTGAGATCTCAAAAGTTGCTTACCCTAAATTTAAATATTTAAGCGAGAAATATTTATTTATTAAAAATTCAAACCTACCAGGTTATTTTCCCTACGCTTCTGGTATTTTCCCTTTTAAAAGGGCCGATGAAGATCCTAAAAGAATGTTTGCAGGCGAAGGTGGACCTTTACGTACCAATAAACGATTTCATTTTCTCTCAAAAGATGACAAGGCGAAACGATTATCAACAGCATTTGATTCCGCAACTTTATATGGTGAAGATCCTGATATTCGTCCTGATATCTTTGGTAAAATAGGAGAGGCCGGCGTTTCTATTGCAAGTTTGGATGATATGGAGGATTTGTTTAAAGGGTTTAATCTTGCAGATCCATTCACTTCTGTTTCTTTAACAATCAATGGACCAGCTCCGATGATTCTTGCCTTTTTTATGAATACGGCCATGAAGCAAAGCCTCTCGGCAGAAGATTTTTGGAAAGAAGATAAAAGAATTGAGGTGATGAGACAGGTAAGAGGAACAGTCCAAGCAGATATATTAAAAGAAGATCAAGCACAGAATACGTGTATTTTTTCTTTGGAATTTGCTTTGAAAATGATGGGGGATGTTCAAGAATATTTTTGTAATAATAAAATTAAAAATTATTATTCAGTTTCAATTTCTGGTTATCATATTGCTGAAGCAGGAGCGAATCCCATTTCACAAATGGCATTTACATTGTCAAATGGCTTTACATTTGTAGAATATTATTTAAGCCGCGGTATGAGTATAGATGATTTCTCTCAGAATCTTTCTTTCTTTTTTTCTAATGGATTGGATCCAGAATATACAGTTATGGGAAGAGTTGCTCGTAAAATTTGGGCCATAACTCTTCGAGATAAATACGGAGCAAATGAAAAGTCACAACAGTTTAAATATCATATTCAGACCTCTGGACGATCATTGCATGCACAAGAAATAGATTTTAATGACATAAGAACGACTCTACAAGCGTTCTTGGCCTTATCAGACAATTGTAACTCACTTCATACTAATGCCTATGATGAAGCAATAACTACACCGACAGAAGAATCAGTCAGACGTGCTATGGCAATTCAAATGATTATTAATCGTGAGTTTGGTTTGAATAAAACAGATAATCCTGTTCAAGGAGCATATATAGTTGAGGAGCTAGCAGCTATCGTTGAAGAACAAGTCTTGCGCGAATTCGAAAATATTTCTGATAAAGGTGGCGTATTAGGAGCGATGGAGAGTATGTACCAACGTTCAAAAATTCAAGAAGAGTCTTTATATTATGAATCATTGAAAGATTCTGGTGAATTACAAATTATTGGGGTTAATACTTATGTTTCACCAAATATTAAAGAGCAAATGGCAAAAGAAATAGAAATTTCTCGTTGTACTGATGATGAAAAAATGGATCAAATTAATCGTCTCAATAAATTTAAAGAGCGAAATATTGATAAATCAAAAGATGCACTAAACCGTTTAAAAATTGTGGCCATGACAAATCAAAATATATTTGCAGAGTTGCTTTACACCGTAAACTTTGCAACTTTAGGGCAAATAACGAATGTGTTATATGAAGTTGGTGGAAAATACAGAAGGAATATGTAGGTAATATCATGAAAAAAGCAGCAGTTTATACTAGAACGGGGGATAATGGTACAACTTCACTGGTAAGTGGAACACGAATTAAAAAAAGCCAAGAGCGTATAGCACTGTATGGTGAGTGTGATGAATTAAACTCTTTTATTGGGGTAGCAATTTCATTTTTAGATGATTCTTTTGATAAACAATTTTTGCAACAAATACAGTCTAGTCTTTTTGATCTTGGAAGTAATCTTGCTTGTGAGTTTGAAAAAAGATCAACTTATAAACTCCCACAAGTTAATGATACTTTTATCAAATCCATTGAACTTGAAATAGATAAAATGGATGCAAATCTTCCAGCACTTAGAAATTTTATTTTGCCAGGCGGGAGCCAAGCGGCCAGTACTTTTCATGTCTGTAGAACTATTTGTCGAAGACTTGAAAGGAGTTTAGTGGCATTTCAAGATACTCAACCCAAAGAAATTAATGATATTGATTTAAAATTTATTAATAGATTATCCGATTATTTTTTTATACTGGCCCGTTTCGTAAATAATCAATTGAAGATTCAAGAAACAAATTGGGTTGCAAATCTTAATTAAGATTTTTTTGTAATTTTTTTACTTAATATAAGATGTTTTGTTTTACATTCGGTTATCTCTTTTGAAGGTAGAGTTAACTGAGTTTCTGGTTTTTTTGATTTACCGATATTAAGTTTTTCAGTTGATGTCAGTTGTTTTTCGTCTATTTGTAAATAATGATTTCCAATTTTTATTTTATCATTAATTTTAAGAAAAATATTAGAAATACTAGATCCGTCCAGTGAGGATCCATTTGACGAATCATTATCGGTAAAAAGTATTTTACCCTTATCACTTATCTCAAGAAAACAATGAGTTTTACTTAATGATTTGTCATCTACTGGATATGAACAAGTCACATCTCTACCAATAGATATTTTTCCCTGAAGTGGGATATCGCAAATAATTTCTTTTGTTTTGTTTAAAATATTAATTACTATAGTCATAATACCAATATTAACAGTTTCTAAATAATCTACAAGATGTAATGTTGTCTTGCTTCTTTTAAACTTATTTTTAAATCACTAATTTTTTGAGATGCTGTAGTTGAATGTTCAAGTAAAGAGTCTTCAATTTCTATAACTAATTTTTTCATAAGTTGAATGCGCTTATAAATATCAGCAATCAAATCAAAACCACTTTTGTTGATTTTTTTATTTTTAAATGCATGATTGATATCTGACCAGCAATAATCAAGCATATAATATTCTTCTAAAAATCTACTTTTAATTTTTACTTTATCATCTTTAGAAAAAGATAATTTCTTATTATCTATGTCAAGTATCAAACTTTTAAATAATTCTAATGCCCAATAAAATGTATAAGCACCATGGTAGATACCACGAATAGGGCGTAGAGCTTTTCTCCAAGGGGAGTAATAAATTGTTTCATCATCTTCGTTAATTAGGTCTAGGTGGTTAAGATAGGTATTTAAATAATGATGTCCATTTTCATGAATGAGATCATCCATGAGATCAATATGGTCACGATCAAACATATTAATTAACGAGTATCCAGGCAATGACTGCATTGAGTAACTTACAATTCCTGTATCTTGTATAGGGATTATTGTATGTGTAAAACTTGTGAACACATCTAATAGGTGAGGTGCAGCGATTTGTATTTTTTTTAATGCAATTTCTATATTTTCAATGATTACTTTTTGTTTTTTTAATCCACGTTCACAATTGGGAAGCACAAAAAGCGGGTGTTCATTAATTGTTATTGAGGGTGAATTTAGTTTGATTTTGTTTTTTACATCATCTTCTTTAACTTCAATCCATAACTCAAGAGCTTCTGGTCGTAATGATTTTATAGGAAGTGATGGAAAGCTATCAGGAGTTTTTTGTAAGTCGACAATTAAGTGACTATCTCCAAGATACAATCTTTTCTCAAATTCACCAATTTCTGGTAAGGCTTGATAAATAAGAGCGTCGTCAAATTCCTGTTGGTATTGATTAATATGTAATACATAAAATGAGACTATTTGATTTTCCAATAACGGTAAAAGTTGATCAGATATTTCTAATACAGGTAGCCCGTCATTGAAAATATCTAGAAATTGTTCGGCCAGTTCAGAATCTTTCCAGAGGTGAAAAAGTTCTTCTTCAGCTGGTGATAATTCATCATTGCTTCCGTTAAAAGTTTCAGCACTTAGTATTTCTTCGTGTAGTTGAACAAGATAAATGAGATTATCTAGAAGATTTATCCAGTAAAATTTTAATGAAGAATATTTATCAAAGGCTTCATCGTGAACGATGTCATTAAGTTGATCGAGAAACTGAGGATCAACAACATCCGTATTAAACCCATTTTTAAAATCTGCACGAATGTCTTCAATAAAATCTTGATAATCTTTTTCAACATTAGATTGTAATTTTTTGTGGAAAACAGGTGAGAATAAAGTGTCTTTCATAGTGCTCCCGATGGTCTCTGAATCAATGATATGCAAAAATGTATGGAATTTAAAATGGCTGGGAAGGAGCGACTCGAACCCACGACCAATAGATTAACAGTCTACTGCGC
>JAVHRK010000053.1:0-20238 GCA_036171615.1 Bacteriovoracaceae bacterium | reverse complement strand
ATTAAATTAACAAAAGTCAGCACTGAAAATATTAAAGCGCCTACGCTGGTTTTGATTCCTGGGGGCCCCGGGCTAAGCTCTTTAACTTTACGGTCAATGGATATTTTGAGTAGGTCATTTAATTTGTTGTATGTGGATTTTCCGGGAGTCAATGGTAATCCTTACATAAAGGATCGAAGTTTTGATGAGCTTTCGCATGCGCTTCAAATGGAACTTCAAAAAGTTAATGGCCCTCTCTATGTTCTTGGGCATTCTTATGGCGGTTTTTTTGCTGCCGATCTCTCATTGCAAATGAAACTTGATGGAATTATTTGCGTAGCAACTCCTTTTTCTGAGAAATCACTTGTAGCTGCTGGGGAAAATTTTAATGCTAATAAATCGCAAGCACTTACTGATGCCGAAGTCGAGTGGAGTGAGCAGCAAGATGATAAATCTTTTGCCAAGTGGACTTCAGAGTATGGGGAATTATATTTTACCAATCCAAATGGGAAATATTTACTTTTGAATGACAAGGTTTCTGCCAAGTTCTTTTTGGCAAATCGATCAGATGCTCGTCAAAAAGAATCTATGCTTTCTCTTTTGAAAGAAAATAATATGAAGAAATTATTTATTGCAGGGGGGAAAGATATAATGCTGCCGATAGAAATTTTAAGGGAAGATGCAAGTCGTGGTGGCTTTAACTTTAAGAGTGTTAACAATGCAAGTCACTTTGTGACTTTTGATCAGGCCGAAATTGTCGCAGGCCAAATAGAATTTTTTTGCGACATAAGAATTGAGGGGAATTAAGATGAAAGGTATTTTTAAAATTTTGGTTGTTGTTTTAGCACTTAGTGCGTTAGTTCAAACTATTGCTTTAGCAAAAGTAAAAACTGGTGACACTACAGATTCATCTAAGGGACACAGTGATCCAACAGTCTAAACTCATTGGTCAAATTAATCATTTCAGGGCCGATTCTTCTGGTTGGATCGGCTCTGTCATTATGTTTATCTTTGCTTTAATTGCAGGATACCGATGGCACACATCAGGTTTAATTTTCTTTGGTCTTCTTCTTGTTCGAGATTTAGCCGCGTCTTGGTTTTTAATTTCAAGAAAGGCGAGCAAAGAAAAAACTGATTCAAGAGTGATAGAGTTAATCGCTTATCTCTCTAGTGGTTTTCCTTTTATTTATCTAAACCCTCACCATTCATTGCCACAAGCAGGCTTAATAAGTTCCATACTGGCCGTTATCGGTTTCGCTATATCTACGCTTGCAGTTTTTGATTTGGGACGCTCATTTGGTGTATCACCTGCCAATAGAGGAGTTGTCCGCACTGGTCTTTATAGATATGTTCGTCACCCAATGTACACAGGTTATGTCATCTCTGAGTTTGGTTTTGTATTACTTAATCCTTTTAATTTTATTCTTTGGGTAATTTCTATTGCCTTGTATTTTTATAGATCAATTATTGAGAACAAAGTTCTTTTAAAATAATTATTAGTTCAATGAGATAAAAAAGGTTATACTCAACTTACACAGCAATCTTTGAATATTTTTTTAGACTAGAGCATGCTCCTTTGCTCTAGTCTTAATTTTCTTCAGATTAATGAACGAAATTATAAATTAAGTACAATTTTCAAGCATTCGTTTACTTTGTTCATTATGTTCGGACCAAGTACTGCAAGTCTTCTTTTTAAGTTTTTCTTTTCAATGGAATAAATTGAAGCACATCGAATAATTGTTTCACTCTTGAAAGTTTCAATTATATCTTCAGATGGGTTTGTGATTTTTTTTGAACCATCTTCTCGATAGAGAGAAGTAAGTTTCACGACAATAATATCTTCTAAATTTTTTGCAGAATTCCGATGGTTATTACTAACGATTAACAATGGTCTTTCTTTTTGCTCAGGATCGTTAGGCCAGACGCCGGCCCACACTTCGCCTTTTTTCATTAAAATAAATCCTCGATATTATCATTGTCATCATCAGAGTAAGCCGTTTCAGATAAATACATTCCGGAGTCATCTTCATTTTTCACGCTTTTTTCTAGAGCTTTGTTAAAATGTGTATAATCTCTTTTTATCATCATTTTTTTTTCGTACTCTTTTCCTTTTAAAATAAGTTCATTGATCCTCGAACTTATTTCACCTTTTGGAGTATTTTTTAATTCAAGTTCAACTTCTTGAATGGCATAGAAGGCCCGTTTTGTAGTCATAGATTAACTCCTTGTTCTGTTTGAGTATATCACTTGTCGACAAAATAGGGTATAGTTTTAGGTACACATTTGTCAACTTGATGGAATTTCAACTATTCAAATAGTTAAAAGACCATCGCCCTTGAAAGTTGACATATTCTTGACTTTGATAAGAGAAATTCGGCAATAACTACCTGAATTCTAAAAAACCAATTTATTCACTAAAATATTATTTAGATATGCACGATAATGGATTGAGAGGTCGCTCTTGGAACTAAGGAATTATTATGAGTTATGTTGAGGGAATTTATGAATTCAGCACGAGGAATAAAGGAAAGTTGGCAAGATCATTGCACTCACTCACTCACTCACTCACTCACTCACTCACTCACTCACTCACTCACTCACTATAAGCAATTATTAATAGTCGCAATTTTATTTTCGCTTGCAGGATGTATTGGTAAAAATACTATTGATGTTAATTTAAAAAATCCAAAGAAAACAAATACTGAATCCCTAAACATCACCGTATCAAACGTCCAAGTTATTAATCATCAAATCGTGATCACTGGAACCAATCTAACGGCCGTTAGCAATTTTAAAATACAAGAGGGCAGTAACAATGCGACTCTTCAAATTGAATCACAAACATCAACATCAATAGTTGCTAACACTTTAACGAATGTTACTTTTGCCGCTGGAAAAGTTTTTGATTTTGTTTTTTCGAGCGCGCTGGCCGCTTCAACTTTTACCGTGAATTTTTCTTTGTGTGATTCCACCCTTGGTGGAAAAGGTTTTAATTGCGCTATTACTCCTAACGATAAAGAAGTTTTATCTTATGATGCTGTTTCTGGAAAATGGAAACCAAAGGCCGTCAATGGTTTGAGCTATCAGGGAGCATGGGACGCTACGACCGCTCAACCTTCAACATCGACATCAGGCGATTATTTTATTGTTAGTGTTGCCAATGCTCCCTATCAGGTTGGTGACTGGATCGTATTTAATGGAACGACTTTTGATCGTATTGATAACTCGCAAATGATCACCAGTGTATTTGGCCGTACTGGAGCAGTTACAGCTCTTGAAGGCGATTATAATCTCACGAAACTTTCTGATGTTACTATAACTGCACCAGCTACGAACCAAGTTCTAACCTATAATGGTGCAAGCTGGGTCAATGGAGCGGCGACCTACACAGAATCAGACCCTCTTGTATCTGCTTTCGCCAAAGCCGTTCTCCCGACTTGTGGTGCAGGACAAGTTTTAAAAGGTGATGGTACATCTTTGTCATGTGTGACTGATAATGCTGGGACTAGCTTTACAGGAACTGCAAACCGCGCAGTGATAACTGACGGGGCAGGAGCACTCACAAGCTCGTCAATAACCACGACAATCTTTAATTATCTAAGCAATGTAACCTCAGACATTCAGACTCAAATAAATGCCAAATTAAATTCATCTTCGTTTGTTGATTGGTCAACGACAGGTGTTCAAACCATTGATCCAACGAGAATAAATCTAACAACCGCAAACAGAGTCATTGTTACGAACGCTTCTAGTAATCCAAGTACTTCGGCGGTCACATCAACCGAACTTGGATATTTATCTGGCGTAACAAGCGCTGTTCAAACTCAATTAAATTCAAAACTTTCAAGCTACACAGAAACCGATCCGGGCGTTACAGCGTTTGCTAAAGCTGCACTCCCAACTTGTAATGCGGGCGAAGTTTTAAAAGGAAACGGAACCTCATTATCTTGCGTGACCGATAATGCTGGTGCCGGTGCTTACACTGGAACAATCAACAGAGTGGTTTTAACCGATGGAACAACGGGAGCACTTACAGTTTCAACTGTAACCAATACAGAAGCTGGATACCTTTCAGGAGTAACAAGTGCGATTCAAACTCAATTAAATACCAAGCAAGCATCAATCACAGCTGCTTCAGTACTTACGTCAGGAAGTATTCAAACCAACTTACAAAACGCAGTGGAGATTAATCCGTACAATACAGGCGCTGGCAACACTGGTGAGTTTAGATTTTACGAACTAGTCGCGAACGGAACAAATTACACAGGATTTAAATCGCCCGATCTTTTGGGGGCAAATATTATTTACACAATGCCAGGAACCGCCCCGAATGCCGGAGAAGTGTTATCTTCAACTGCTGGTGGAATATTATCTTGGATTGCCATCCCAAGTGCACCAGTGACAAGTGTTAACACTTTAACGGGTGCTGTGACATTAACGACAACGAACATCGCGGAAGGAACTAATCTTTATCACACGGACGCCAAAGTTTTAAGCACACCAATCACCGCACCAACATTAACAAACTCTGCGATCGCCACCAGTGACACCGTTCAAGTTTCACTTGGAAAACTTCAAGCACAAGTCAGTAGCAAAGAAGGCTCACTTACAGCTGGAACATCTGCTCAGTATTACCGTGGAGACAAAAGTTTTCAGACACTAGATACATTGGCAGTTCCAGAAAATACCAATCTCTACTTTACAGATTCAAGAGCTAGAACCGCAACGGTCGCAGACGCCATTGCAGACGCCGTGACCAACATCGCTCCTTCGCAAAACGCGGTCTTTGATGCCCTTTCTTTAAAATTAAACTCAGCAAGTTTTATACAATGGGATACAAGTGGCGTTCAAACCATTGACCCATCAAGATTAAACCTAGGAGCACCAAGTGCAAGCAAGGCAGTTGTCACTGATGCCAGTGGATTCATTATTGCGGGAGGAGCAACCGCAACAGAAGTTAGTTATCTCTCAGGAGTAACAAGTGCGATTCAAACTCAGCTAAATGCCAAGCAAGGTACATTGGGAACGGGAACTGTGACCTCAACACATATCTTAGATGGAACAATTGCAGACGCTGATCTTGCTGGCTCCATCGCCCAAAGTAAAATAACAAATCTTACGACTGATCTTGGAAATAAACAAAACACCTCAACGCTCGCTGCTGATGTGAGAGGAATTGCCTTAACTGGATTATCCCTAGTAACCAATGCCGCCATACAAGCAACAGACTCAATCCTCGTTGCCTTTGGTCTACTTCAAAAACAAATCACCGATCTCGATACCGCAAAATTAAATAAAACAGGCGGAACATTATCAGTTGGAACAATTGACGGTGTACCCAATCCAACGACTGCCAACCAAGTTGCCAACAAAGCTTATGTCGATAGCGTAGTCTCTTCTCCAAGTGTGACTTGTCCAACTGGTTACGTTTTAGTTCCCGCCAATACAACTTACTTCCCAAAACAATTCTGTGTCGCTAAATATGAAATGAAAAATGACGGATACGGAACAGCGGTGTCAACCGCTGCCGGAGCACCATGGGTAAGTATTGATCGCCCGACATCAAGAAGCAATTGCCAGGCACTCGGACCAAATTACGATATGATTTCTAATGACCAATGGCAAACCATCGCCAGAAACATCGCAGGTGTCGCAGGTAATTGGAGCACCGGAACAGTAACAAGTGGAGAGTTAAACAGAGGTAACTCAGACAACGCTCCAGCAAGTGCGCTAGTCGCCGTCACAGACGACAACGATCCCTGCAACGGAACAGGTCAGACGTGCTCTAGCACCGTCTGGGATTCACAACGCCGAACTCACGCTCTTTCTAACGGTAGTACTATTTGGGACTTCGGTGGAAACGTCTGGGAATGGGTAACAAACAACAACACTGTCGTTAACGGAGCAGACGGATACATCTCAACCATGAGCGGTGCAGACATAAGACAAACACGCTACGGAGCAGCAGCATTTTGTGCAACTCCATCTTCAACGCCTTACTGCGGAATGGGGCACGGATGGTTTAATTATTCCGCCGGCGCCGTTATCCGCGGTGGCTACTGGAACGACGACGTGAGCGCGGGCGTTTTTGCTGCTAATTTGGGCAACGCCCCTACGAATACGAGCACGGTCATCGGGTTCCGCTGCGTTTTCGTCCCGTAACGAAGTGCAGATTGTATAGAGAGCCAAGAGGCAGTTCTTGGAGGGCGAGAAGCCCCTTGGAAGCGCGAAGCGCTCTTGGTTCTTGGAAAAAATTTTAAAACAAGCTTTGGAAAATAAAAAATAGGCCCGAAGTATTTTGGAGAAGGAATTTCCAAAATAACAAATCCTAAGGATGGGATAAAGTGAAAAAGAAAGGCAAAGAAATTAGCGTCAAGAAAGCCGCGCAGTCGCTCAGACTGAGCGAGAGAACCGTCTTAAATTTTATAAAACAAAAAAAGCTTGAAGCGATCAAAGTGGGGCGCGATTGGTTTATAGACTACGCTAGCTTTGTTTCCTTTGCGTTGAAATATGACATTCCGATTTCGGAAAGAGACGAGAGCCTTTCCGAAAAGTTTGGAAACATTCGGAAAGTTTCCGAAGCAAACGGAGATTTCTCGGAAATTTCTGAAAGATTTGATAACCCAAACAAGACTTTTCCGAAAACTTCCGAAGTTGGCGCAGATTTTTCAGAAAACTTCCGAAACATTCCGAAAAATTCGGAAAATAAAGAGCACCTTTCCGAAAAGGCGATTCCTGTTTCCGAAAGATTTGAGCCAGCTAACAAACTAGAGAACAATTTAAAACCAAGTTTAAAGCGAGCCAACCATATTACTTCGCTCAGAGTCTATGAACTATCGAAGCTAATTTTTTCAAATCACAACTTCCAATTTAATCCTGAAAATAAAATTGAAGAGCGCTTAATTGATTTATCTTTTCAAACTTTGGAAGGAATCGGTTCTGGATTTTATGCCTATTCGTGGGATGAAAAGAAAATTTATTACGGCCGTGCCAGAAGTTCCGCTGGCGCCTTGATGGCCCTGATTTCATCAAGAGAACTCGTTCTTAAAAAATGGTCCAGAGAAGGACATGAACTTGAAGAAATTTTGATCCCAGCTCTGGGAGCACTTATTAAAATAATTGAGAAAAAATCGATTAAAGAAAAATATGATGGCAGAGATGGGCGAGACGTCCACGATAGTAGGGGCCAACAATGAAAGAGCCAAAGGCTTACGTTGATTCTTATCAATTATCTATTCACTTGTTTCACCGGACTAAAAATTTTCCAAAACAATTAAGACCAACTCTGGGAAGAAAAATAGAAGAGGGAGCATTAAATCTAACTCAATATTTAAGAAAAACATTTGTCATTCCCAATAGAGATGAAAATCGATTGCAAAAAATTGAATATTTAAAATTAGCATCATTAAGCTTAGATGATTTAAAAGTTTTACTTCAGATGAGTTATGACTTGCAGGCAATTAATGTTGCTTCACTTTCAGAGACAACTATTTTAACGAGAGAAATAGGAAAAGAAATTGGTGGACTGATGAAGTACTACCAAGGGAAAAATGCGAAATGAATTTACAACCAAACTTATTAGGCCAGGTCGCGACATTTGAAAATTTAATGCTTGCCTACAAGTCATGTCGTAAAGGAAAAAAGGAAACGGTTGGAGATCAAAAGTTTTTCACCAACTATCCCGAACGACTTTTAGAAATACAAGAGCAAATACTAAATGGAACTTACGAGTGGGGCCAGTATCGTGAGTTTTATGTTGTTGATCCTAAAAAAAGATTAATTATGGCCGCCCCTTTTAAAGATCGAATTGTTCATCATGCCATTCATCGAATTATTGCACCTTTTGTTGAACTGGATTTAACCGATGCCGTTTGCGCTTGTCGAATTGGAAAAGGAAATAGATACGCCGTTTTATTGCTTGCTCAATATTTGAAAGAAAATATAAACATGACTACCAAATACGCAATTAAACTAGACGTGAAACAATATTTTCCATCTATTGATCACAAAATCTTATTTCAAGAATTACTAAGTGTTCTTCCTGATATTAGCCTAGCGCCTCTGTTATGGTCAGTAATTGTCTCTCACAAGAAATATGCCGAAGCAGGCGCTGGAATACCAATAGGCAATTTGACATCTCAATTATTTGCCAATTTTTATTTATCAGCGGTTGATAAGGTAATATGTGATTCATTGGGTTTGAAATATAAATTTGAGGAGAAGTCTTCTTCATTTTTCATTCGGTACATGGATGATTTTTTGATTATTTCTGATGAAAAATCTCTTGCCTGTAAAACTTCTAAAGTTGCCATCGAACACAGTCGTGCTCGCGGATTAGACATTCCCATTTATAAACGAATGCATCTCTCAGGTGATCCTATTCCATTTTTGGGATATTTAGTAAGCTGCAATGGAATCACTCCTCTTTCCAGAAATAAAAGAAAAATAAAAAGAAAGCTCCGTCGCTTAGAAAAAGTAGACGTTAGGGATAGCTATAAAGCTATGGTCACAAACTCCTATGATAATTGGTCGAGTTTAAAATTATGAAATTAAATTTGAGAAATAATATTTTGGTGAGAAAGACATCATTGGCATTTGGGTTATGCGGTGTTTCCGCCGGCGCCGTTATCCGCGGTGGCAACTGGAACAACGACGTGAACGCGGGCGTTTTTGCTGCTAATTTGAACAACGCCCCTACGAATACGAACACGAACATCGGGTTCCGCTGCGTTTTCGTCCCGTGCCTGTGGATCGAGACTAGAGTTAAAAATTTGCAAGTAAGAAGTGAAAGAGTACTGCTTTTTCATCTCGCCTTCTGGCCTCTAGGCAATTTTAGTCTTTCTTTCCTAGGTCACGCAAAAGAGAGCAATGCTCTGTTTTGGGATCTGAAACTTAAAAAAAAGACAAGTAGGGTGATGTGAAATTATTTTTAATTTTTTTCTTATTAATTTTTGCCAATCTCTCCTTTGCTTACGAAGTCGACAAGATCAACGCTGGTGATAATCTAGAAAAAATAGCCAAGCGCAATCTCGGACGAGTCTGGATGAAATATTCAGACCCAAAAGAGTATGCAAAAGATATCAAAAAATGGAATCCTAAAATTGTAGATTGGAATAATCCTCCCAAGAGTCAAATCATCTATGTAGATTACCCTTACGATGTGTATGCCGCTGGCACGACTTGGGCACCTGCTTTAGGTCTATACGAAGAACCAAATGAATTTAATCGTAAACTCAGCTTTAGTGCATTTTACGCTTCATCTTTTGGAACTTATAAAGAAATAACCAGCGAGCAAACAGTAAATTCTGGTCAGAATTTTCCAGTTACATTAGGACTTGGATTTAGTTCTACCAACGATGAAAAAGAACATTTTATTTTGGGAAGTGCCTACTGGGCGCAATCTTCAAAAGGCAAAGTGACGGGTAATAGCACAAGCGCCACTTCAGAGTTTTCAATTCCTGGAGAGATAGGCTTCAATCTTTATTACCAGTATTATATAAAGGAAAGTTTATTGGGGATTTATTCCGGATACGATTTTGAAAAATTAAATACTTTTAATACCAGTGAAATTGTCTCGGGATCATCCGTTGTTAATATTGATAATAAAATTCACTACGCCACTATTGGACTCTCTCAAGGCTTCTCAATATTAGATTTAAAGATGAATGTAAAAGCGTCTTTATCAAAAACCATTGCTTCAACAACTACTGGAAGTAAATCGTTAACGGGCATGAAATACATTTTATTTTACACGGTTAAACCAGAAGGGCGATTTAGTTTCAATGTGTTTTACAAGCATCACGAATTAAAAGGGCCGACACAATTATCAATTGATCGAATTGGCTTTAGTGTCGGTGTTTTGGTATTTTAGTACACGCTATTCCCAAACTTTTGCATGCCGATCAAGGGAATAAAGAATCTTAAAAAACATCGGAAGACTTGGTGCTCGTTGATTCTGTTCGATGAATTTAACAGTAGCAACGCTGACAGAGAGTTTTTCGGCAAGTTCTTCTTGAGACAGTCCGTGCTTGTTTCTCATTTCCTTAATTTTTGCCGCAATTCTTTTAATATGACTACGAACAAAACGCTGTTCGGCCGGACTAGAGAAGGTCTGACTTGAAAAGTCTAGTGTTTTAGCCCTGCGTGTTTTGATTTCTTTTGACTTCATGTTTTTATTGAAGCATTAGCTACCTACGGTATCCAGATACCGTAGGTAGCTAATTTAAGACATTTATTTAAAAAAGTTGTAATAATTGTCGACGATAATGCCGGAAATAAATTAAGATTATTTATTACCGATATGGAGGTTGAAAATAGATACTCAATCTAAGTTTAATGTTTTAATTGTTGACGATGATATTGATGTTTTGAGCTATATGGCAGAAGAGTTCAATAATCATGGATACCATGTTCGTCTTGCTTCTTCTGGAAACGAGGCAATTGAGATTTTACAGAAAGAAAATATTGATTCTGTAATATCGGATTTTAGAATGCGTAATGGTAATGGGTTAACCATTTTGAATTTTGTAAATTCGATGAAAGAAAAGCCAATCTTTTTTTTTGTTTCAGCTCAATCCGACTTGAGCAGTGAAGATTGTATCAAATTGGGAGCACATCAATATTTTTCAAAACCTTTAAACGTTAAGAAGCTTGTTCATGAAGTTGAAAAAGAACTCAGCAAAAGTATTAAGGATAGAGCGACCTAATTATTCAGCCTGCGATATCACCTATAAAAGGCTCAACAGAATTATCAATTGATCGGATTGGACTTAGCGTCGGTGTGATGGTGTTTTAGTTTCCATTGGATAATCAGGATCGGGTAGACCCACCCCTTTGGCAATTCCCCAGCAAGAGTATTTTGTACCTCGTATAGATTACTCTGATTTTAAAAAAAATATTTGTGATAGAATATAGTAGGCAAGTTAATGTAAAAGAACGGGCAAATAATGCTAAGAAAATTCGGAGAAATATTATGAGATCATTTAAAAATATAGCAACACTAGTACGAACCAAGAGAGTTGGACACCCAAAAAATTATTCTCAATCAGATCTATCGCTTCAATTAGGATACAAAAATGGCCAGTTCATTTCTAACGTTGAACGTGGTCTATGTAACGTACCTCTAAAAATGATGAAAAAAGTTTCTGAGGTTCTAGACATTAATCCGGATGAATTAAAAGCAGCAATTCTAAAGGATCATGAAGAGACATTGGAAAATTATTTTAATAAATTAACCACTGTCAAAAAAGCCTCTTAAAGATCTTGAGTCAAAAATACCAGCAATTATGCCTCCCACATCGGTTTAAGTAGAGTTTTAATTTCATAGCTCCAAAAATAGGTTGAGCCGTTATCGAATGTAATTAAATTCCCTTCCTCCTCTTCAAAAGATTCCCACTCGTCACGAGCAAGGTTCCAAGAAATTGGGTCTTGAGATTTCATTAGAGTGACAGTATCAAAAGTCATCCAACCTACTTTCGTTTCCTCGGGATAACATTCACGAATTGAATCTTCAAAGGCTTCTTCTGTATCAGCAGGAGTAAATTCTGTTTCAAGGATGTGTTCGACAACCCACTCAATGCCGTATTCGCAGCCAACTGAAGGCAAGAGCCTCATCAAGTCATCCGAGCCACAGCATTCGCATCGACCAGTGGGAGCGTCTTTGTAACAGCCGTAACAGAATGGAATAGATTTTTTTAGTGCCAGTTGATGAAGTTTGTTTTGGATTTCAGTTTTCATAAAATTGTCTCCTGTTTCTTTTTGTTATTCCCTCTTGCTTAAGGGCCTCTTCACCCAAACAGAGGTCCGAGGAGGGAAAAAAGTAAGCGGAGGATTGGAGCGCGACCCGACACTTGGGCAAGAGAATGACAAAGGCTTGCCTTTGGCAGAACTTGCGGAGGGACGAAACAGCGAAATGACGGAGTGAACGTCAATTCAAAGAAACGTTATGGAAACAATTCTGAAATCCACGAGTGTTCAAACTTATTGGCACTAAAGATTTTATTTGCTCGGTAACAACATTGCTTGGCCCCAATTCGAAGCCTGTGAATCTTTGATCAGATGTAATTGAGCTACTCGGAGTTGGTGGAGCACTTTGGGAAGTTGCCCACTTGAAACGGTCAGTACAGCCAATGTTGCAGCGATTGCGATTAGTTTATCCATGTGATCCTCCTAAGGATTATGTTCTTGGTGGCGTTTAATAATGAAACCAACGGTAGGTTGACTCCATTCTTTTGCCTTTCGTGGTTTAATATTTTTCTTATTGAGAGATTTAGTAATGGCGCAATGACTGAGACCTTCTTGCCACCATTTGATAATAAGCTGGAGAGTAACTTGTTCTCGTGGGTCAGGATGAAGTTGACCCGCAACCAAACAGTACCCATACGGAGCGGTTTTGATACTTCTCTTGCGTGGATAAACTTGATCATGGAGTTGGTCATTGGAATGGGTTCTGAGTGGCACTCCTGCCTTTAATAAATGGTTTCTGATAGCACCTTTGGATAATCGAAGT
Source organism: Bacteriovoracaceae bacterium (assembly GCA_036171615.1). Classification (GTDB taxonomy): domain Bacteria; phylum Bdellovibrionota; class Bacteriovoracia; order Bacteriovoracales; family Bacteriovoracaceae; genus Bacteriovorax. The sequence continues at coordinate 7,751 of JAVHRK010000053.1, read as the reverse complement.
TCAGAAGCAATCGCTTGTATTGAAGAGCCTTCGGCATACATTTGGACTGAATTTTGGGAAATCCCTTGCGTTGTTAATGAGGAAATATGTATAGTATCATGAGCTTGCGAGGGTTCGTATGTTGTCAAACAACCGCAACCAAAAAAATCAAGTAGTTAAGCCATCCTCAAGAGATGGTTTTTTTGTTTGTGACCACTTCGTGACCATTATCTTATTCCTGCAATTTCCCCCCAGTTTTCTGCAGGAGACTTGTCAGCCACTTTAATTTAATTAGTGGAGTATTATGACAAGAACATCAAAACCAGATTTATTACCGAGCGGCCAATGGAGAATTCGTTGGATTGACGAGAACGGTAAACGCCGGAGTCAAACGTATAAAGATCCAGTCGAAGCCAATTATCATATTAAGAAGAAAAAAATTGAGACAGAGGAAGTGCTCTCGGGGCTGCGCCTGCCTCCGGTTGAAGAAAAGAGCTTTAATGAACTTTGTGACTATTGGATTAAAAATAGAACTGCACTTAAGCGTAATGCAAAGGATGATTTAAGTATCATTCGACATCACCTGAGGCCCGCCTTTGAAAAAATAAAATTAAAAGACATCAATAACACCAAAATCGCTAAATTTACGTTAGAGCGCAATCACCTTGCCAAGAAAACTATTTCAAATGTGCTGACGCTTTTAATCTCAATGCTCAAGTTGGCCCACGAGAATAATTATATTGCAAAATTACCTACGATTAAGAAACCCTCGGTCAAATCATTTTCCAAAGATTTTTCCTATCTTCGCACACAGGAAGAAATAACGAGATTCTTATCGGCTGCGAGAATGGAAGATGAAATAGTTTGGCTTTTATATGCGACGGCAATTTATACGGGAATGCGCCAAGGTGAATTAGCTGCATTAACATTTGATGATATTGATTTTTCAAAAAGGCTTATCACTATTCATAAAAGTTTTAATGGCCCCACCAAAAGTGGAATCGTTCGACATGTACCAATTTTAGATCCAATTTTACTTCCACTGAAAGAGTGGAAATTAAGATGCCCAACTCGATTAGTATTTCCGAATAAGAAACTTGAAATGCAAAGGCCTTCGGGACGCATTTTTCAAGAGGTACTCCATCGCGTTTTGATTAGTGCTGGATTGGAAAGAAGAATTAATTCAGGATCAAAGAGAAAATGGTATATTACTTTTCACGATCTTCGGCACACGTTTGCCTCACACTGGGCAATGAGTAGCGGTGATATGTTTAGGTTGAAAGAAATTCTTGGTCACAAAGATATTCAAACAACAATGAGATACTCGCATCTCTCGCCTGATGCATTTTCTTCCGATTATTCTCGCCTTGGAAACCAAGGATTATTAGAAGAAGCAAAAATTTTAACATTTCAAGCATAGTATTCCTAAAATATTTTTACTTCACACCACTTTTTTAAAGCAACTCTTTATTTTTTTCCTGCAGAAAATCCAACAAAAGCTGCAGGAGACACCTTTATATAAATTGTAGAATATCTCCTTGCTCAAGATATGAGCATCATCACAAGGAGTATTTATGGAAAAAGAATTAGTCAGTTATCAAGAGGCCGCACAGTTTTTGGGATTACCATTAGGTACACTCTATTCGCTAGTATCGCAAAGGAGAATACCTCATAAGAGATTTGGAAACAGGTTGGTTAGGTTTTCTAAAAAGGAATTGGTTGAATGGATTCAACTTAACTCCGTTGAGATAAAAAAAAGTAGCAATGAAAATCATTCAACAACCAAGGAGAACGGTCATGGCAAGATTTCGTAGGGGGTGGGTGAAGCTATATGGAAAAGATGTCGTCCACCTCCTTGATAATTGCTGTGGTTTTGATTTAGTTGGTTTGTATTGCTTAATTTTAGTGAACACTTCAATTGCAGATTGTGAAAGGGCTGTTCCGTGGGAAGGAGGTAGTAGAATAATCAAGAGAGGAGAGTCCGTAGGAGCATACAGAGAAATAGCTAAAGCGTTTAATGTTAACCCTACTACAATCAGATTTCAGTGCATGAAGTTGGAGAAAATGGGGTATATAAAAATTGAAAAATCTATTGGCAGTAACAGAGGGTGTATCTTTAGTGTTCCAGAGTGGAATCGTCACAGTGGCAATGATTGCGAAGAAACCGGTTGGGTCAGGTTACATAGATCCTTTTTAAAAGAAGGGAAATTTTTATCAAGAGATCTTTCGGCACTAGGAGTTTATTGTTCATTTTTAGCGAGGGCTCATTGGACAGATGATTTTTCAAATTCAGACAGTCCCGCGGGGATTGAGTGCTTGAACGGACAGCTCGCTATTCAAATAAGTAGTGAGTCATATAACATGAATCGTAAAGGCGATTATATTTGCAAGGGGGAATATTTTAATGATTTGATTTGGAATTTGGAACAAAAGCAATTGATTACGATAGATCAGGAGTTGGGATATTGGATTATTACAATTAATCAATGGCATGAGATGCAGAACGGTGAACACTTTGAGATTTAACTGTGTTTAATTTGAGTTTAGTTTGGGATGATATCCTCTGTAGGGCAAAATATAGAAGAGCTTATAAAATTCTATCAATACGCTGCTTAAACTCTGTATGAACACCAGTACAACCCAAGGTGTTCATTATTAATACTCAAGTTAAACCATATTAGAGAACTAAGAATTAAGATCTAAGAAAAAAGAATAAAAAATAGAGACTCAAAAAGATAGTGGAGACGTCGGTGAGAGAGTTTAGGAATTATGGAAATAAAACATTTCGAGTATTGAGTCGCTAAAATTAATTTGCAAATAGTTCGGGGCGATCTTTTTTCGATTGTTCAACAACGACTTGGAAGTTAGTTGCAAACAATCCTCGTGAGGTTTCAGTGGCAGTAATTTTTACTTTTTGGCCAATAGTGACGTCAGCAAAATTTGTGTTTGAAAATGAAGTCTCATTAGAGAAAAAAATATCACCAAGTTTTGGAACAGTTACAAAGCCGTAGCTTAGGTCATCATTTTTCTTAGTGATTTTACCTATTAATTCCATTTAAAACTCCAGTTGGTGACAATGCATTATTCTATAAAAAACTCAAATAGACCAGACTCAAAATTTAAATATTTCCCACCTATTCTTGGGAGGTTAACTCTCTATTTAGATCAAATAATTTCTGCTTATAGTCGTCGCCGTCAATATATTTCCAGTCGTAGGATTCTACTGCTGCCTTATCAAGTTTTTTGTGTATTTTAGCTAATTGGCTAGTTGGTTCATTAAAAAACTCATTATAGAGCTCTGTAATACCATATTGCTTTTCTTTCATTAATGAATTTCTGCAGTTCTCAAGCTCGTTCATAGCTGCAATTACGCTTTCTTTTTTTTTATTATTGTTATGCCAAAGGAAAGGAAATGTCTCAAAGCAAGAAGTATGAGTATAGCGAGTCCTATCTTCCAATGTAGACCTTTGTGCCTCTACCCACACACGATGAACCACAGAATTTAATACGCCAAGTATATAACGGTCATCACTTGCAACGACTACAACTGCATCACAAGGAATCAAGCTACTGTTTACTGATTGAAAAACCGTATACTTTGCTGTTCTTACAATCGCAAAATATACCTTGATATTTTCTAAGGCTTTTCGCATTCCAGGCCTTTTTTCTCCAAATTGCCACCAATATTCTTTTCGTGAGTTTCGATTATTTTTGTCTCTCTCTGGTTTTACATATTTTTTTACATGTTCAAATGGTTTTTTGTATTTAGATGCTTCTTCAATAGGCAAATCATTAAAGTCAATCATCCACTCTGACTCTATGTTGGGATTTAATAAGTTATTTGCATCTAGCATTGGAGCTAAAACGTTTTTATTTTTCTTATCTTCTTTTATCCATTCTCTTGCTTGGTCTGCCGAAATAACAAAGCCCCTCCCGGCGTGTTCTATTGCTTTAAAAGATAAATCTTTGTTTTGTATCAATCTATTCGCAGACGTTACAGCCAAAGTATTTTTCAAGCTAGAGTTAATTGTCTGGACTTCAACATTATCTAAAAACTTTTTTGCTTCATCCATCTTGCTCCAACATACGATACTAACATGTACTGAGGCATCTCCACTCCATTCCTGAGTTGAGATTGCATCAAAAATAATTCCCCCCTTAGTTGTAATATATTCAAGAGCAGCTGTTCGGCTTACTCCTTGAGCGATTGAGTTAGTTCCGACAAGACCAATCCTTGTTGCTTTTGAATCCGCTGCTTTTCTAAACCAAAAAACACAAAAATCTGGCTGTCCTTTTACCTCTGGGAAAGTATTATAAATTTTTTCTGCATATTCATCACCTTTTTCACGTCTAAAAAACTGCCCTCCGAGGAAAGGTGGATTACCGATAATAACATCTGTTTTGGGCCAATCAGTAAACAAAGCATCTTTGCAAACAATATTGCTATCTAAGTTTTCAAACGGAAGAATGTTGTCATGAAGAAGAAATTCGTCGGCAGCGAGTTTACGTCCTATTGATAATGAAATTTTTGCCAATTCAATTCCAAATCCATTTGTATCAATTCCAAAAAAATTCTTTGCTGAAATTCTGCTCACGCCAACATTGTCCGGATTGTATTCACCTTTTTTGGTGCTATATTGCTCATAAAGTAGTCTCATGACGTCCATCTCAATTCGGACTAATTCTCTGTAAGTAATATAAAGGAAGTTTCCGCTACCACATGCAGGATCAAGAACTTTAAAATCCTGTAATTCGATAAGAATGTTTAATAGATCTTTTTTTGTTTTTGCGCTCTCAATTTTATTTCTAAGTGGCTTTACTATCGTTGGATATACAATTTTTAATATATCTAATTCGCTGGTAAAATGAACTCCTTCTGAATGTCGTTTTTTTGCGTCCATGCTTGATTCAAAAATTGATCCAAAGATCGAGGGTCTTACTTTTGACCAGTCTTGCATTGATGCCTGATAAAGCATGTCTAATTCAGTAAATAAAAGTTCAATTGGATCAACTTCATTGAAGAGGCCACCATTGAAATAAGCAATTTCTTTATATTTTTTTGCTTTAAGTTTTTCTTTGTCAGTGGACATGGCCTTAAAAAGATCCGTTAGTTCAGTTTGAATAACTGGATTAGCGACAGCATCTTTTAGAATCTTGTTTAAAGTGTATTTAGGAATGAGATCTACGTCTTCGGCAAACAGAGCAACAACAAGTTGTAAAACAAATCTTTGCGCTCTAAGTGGGGCAACTTTTCTTTTTGTAAGAGAAAGAAATAGTGATCCGATAATTTCCGCTGCTTGCTTAGTGACTTCAACGTTATTGTTGTTGAATACCGGCTCTTCTGGCTTTGGAAAAAGAAATGCTAGTGATCCCCACTCGTTCGGTAAATTTTTAGTGTCGAGTTTATGAATGGGGTCGTTGATCTGTGTATTGAGATCGTAAATCCAGAACTCATCAAAGTTACAAAGAACCATATATCTTGGACGATTTGGTACAAGCGAAATCCAATATTCAAAACCTTGGTCATAATGCTTGCTGAGATTTTCACCTCGTTTTTTTAACTCAAGGATCATTCGTGGCTTCCAAACGAGATCAGCAAATCCAGTTGATCCGCTTTTCTTTTTCACTCGGTCTTCACATACAGCTCCAATTTCTTTAATACCTTTGTTTCCGAATGATTGTATGAAACGCTCTAGGAAAATTTGGCCTTCACCTTTTTCATCACCTGTTATGTGCTTGTCAAACCACAGGACAAATTCTTCAAAACGCTGTTTTCTTTCCGTACTCAAATGAACTCCGTATAAAAATTTCTTATCCAAAAATTCTAATTATTTTAGTTCGATAGGTCTATTTATGACTGAAACAATTCAAAGTAACCGACAGTATTAATCCGATATTAGGGAAGATGAGGTTGGACAAGTCTTTTGAAAAGTAATGAATCAAATATTTCACAAATGAAAAGCGGATTGGAGTTGAACTTTTAGGTGATACTTCTTTACCAGCAGCAGTCATCATTTATCATTCAAATTAAATATAACAAGGAGGCATTTATTAAAAAATGTTCGACTTGGCGAACGGTGTTCGTTGCGCCGGAAAAAGCTAAGAAATTTGAAAATATAAGCGAAAATAATTTACATGAAAAACAAGACGAAAACTTCTGTGAAGGAAGTTAATTCCTTCGCCAAAAATTTGCAATCCCTTTTAGATGGTAGGGACTTATCACAAAGAGCTGCCGCTGAAATTGCAGGCGTCAGTGTTTCTACGTTAAACGACTGGCTTACTGGTAGTGCGCCTAAGAATATGGAAGCTGTGCTAAAGCTCGCCAAAGGGCTTAATTGTGATTTCCAGTGGCTTTTAACGGGAGAGGCAAGTCAGAAATCGGAAACTGAAAATTTAAATTTGAGCCAAATTTTTTCCATAGAAGATGAACCAAGTCTAAGTGGACTTTTCATGGTGGAGTTAAAAAGGCTAACGAGGAGAAAATAGTATGAAATTTAATCTAATCTTCCTTTCATTGATTTCGGTTGCATGTTCTGGCGGAGAACTTTCAATGTATAAGAAAGCTGAAATTAATACAATGATAACTGCTGGCCAGTTCGATGAGGCATTTAAAGAACTGGAAGGAGCAGAAATAGATTCATTTTGGGGAGGAAAATTACTAGAAAATGTTTCTCGCCAAAGAGAGATGACGACATCTGGATACCTGCCTCAGCATAAACCAGTGTGTGAAGAAAAAATTCTGAAGTTGGTAATTGCTGGAAGTGTTCAGCCGAGTTCTTCTGCGATATATAATTTAACAGTAGCTCCATGTCCAGAAATTGCAAAGGAAGCCATCAATAAAGCTGATAAAGAAAATCTTGAACAGGGAGCAGCTAGGGTTCATCAGTTTATCAAGGAAGTAATTGCAGAACAAAATAAACTTTCCACAGGTGAGCTTGATAAGGACAAAGCAAACGAACTAAAAATTCTCGGCGAAATTGCGCCTATTCTAACTTTACTAAAAGAAAAGTTAGCCGCAGTCTGTCCTGTAAAATGTGAAGAAGTCGGTTTGCTAGGACGTGCTGTTGATAATATTGCGTCCTTGTCAGATCAACGGAAATTCTACGCTACCAAAGAAGGAAAAAACGCCATAGTCAAAGATGCGGTCTGTTCAAATTACAAAGAAGATAGGCGTTTAAGGGCCTTGATAAAAGATGAGAAAAATAAAAGTAAACTGTCAGGGTATGAGAATGTCTACAAGCTAAAGACATGGGGTGATGAACTTCATGATGTCGATGTCCAGCTCAATGAGGCACTCGTGAATTACAAACAAGTAACCAAAAAAGAGTTTGGAAAATTTTCAACTTGTGGAGAGTAATCTGCACTTTGTATTACAAACATAACTTCAATTATATACATCGCTAGTTTCAACGCACGGATTTTACACATGACGTACGGATCAAACACAGATCTGTACGGATGAAACACGGATCCGTTCGTGGGCCGAACTGATCTTATTTTTTCTTCAACTCACTCTCAGATTATTTAATTTTCGATACTTCTTTTTCAGCAACAGCAAAATGTTACAATAAACAATTAAAACAATCAGGTTTATGGGAAGTGAAATTAATGAGCAATGATCGTGACTATCTTAAAACAAAAAACAATTACGATCTCATGCAAGTGCGTTCAGCTCTTCAAAAAATGATTCGTAGAGGAAAGCTAGAGGAGTCACTGTACCTGAATTTTTCATGAGTTCTTAATTTTTGAATAAAATTTCATTTTGAATTGAT
>JAVHRK010000052.1:0-20412 GCA_036171615.1 Bacteriovoracaceae bacterium | reverse complement strand
GGTCTTAAAGATGACAAGACTTTAAGCAAGTGGACAAAGGCCAGTAATGAAAAAAACCTAGAGACAATACAGGCCGATCTTATCGCTTTAAAAGAAGAAAATAAAAAACTAAAACGCGACTTAGAAAAAGAGAAAAAAGTCACGGCCATTCTACGAGATGCAACCGTTTTTTTTTGTCAGGACCAACAGAAGTGAAATATCGAGGAATTGTTCTTCTTGCAAAAGAAGGACATCCTATTTCAGTTTGCTGTGAACTTCTCGATGTCTCGTGTTCTGGCTTCTATGATTGGAGAAAACGTCCTCCATCCAATAGAGAAAATGAATCCCTCCCCGCAGCAAGCTACGGGGAGGGATTCATTAGATTATATTCACAATTTTTATTATTTATTTACTCATCCCAATTTTCACAATTCCATCTTGTGATTTATAGACAACAGCTTTTAAATCCTTACCAAGGTAAGATTTAAGTGCTTTAAATGCTCTTAACCTGGCCCCTCCGTGAGTAGCATTTGCTGATTTTGACTCCACAAAACAATTAAATCCTACAATTGAGCCACTTGAATCTAAAATGGTAACTCCATCCATACTGGCCATCTTTCTAATTAATTGGTTCCATGCGTATAGTTGTTGATAATCAGTAAGATTTTTTGATATATGAAAATTTGAAATTCCAGTTGAGACGTGAATTCGTTTTTTCAATATAATTCCGTCGTGGAAAAAATTTGATATTACACTTTCATGAGGAATAACCGCCATAATTGTCCCATGATTAGCATGAAGTATATCGATTCCTACTCTGTAGAAGAAGGGGCGAATACTTGCTTGTATGGTCTTGGGCGAGTCTTTAGTTGCAATATCCATAAATGACCGAATAATTTTTTTGGGGTTGGTTGTTTCATCGTAGTCACCGGCCATATTTACATATTGAATTAAGCCAGTAGGTGTTCTTACTTCAACAAAATTTCTTCCTAATCGAGTGAGACCTACAATTTTTGAATCATTATTTTTTACTAATCTTAATTTTTCAAAAGGAGTTGGATTAAGTGGAGATAAATTCGTTCTAAATATTCCATAAACCATCATACTCTTTTTTAAAATTACAAAAATTGCCCATTCTCTACCATCTGAAAGTGGAGCACATTGTTTAAATGCTTGTCTCACGGACTCACGGTTTTGAGGAGCCTGTCCAATAATAATTGGTTCTATACCCTGAGTAAGAGAAAGCAGTTCGGTAAGTCCCTCTGCTATGAAAACCACGGGAAATAGCTGTGTTCCTTCTTCTTGATAGCTAGAAAGAACAACTACGAATTCAGCCAGCAAATCTGAAGCGATAAACGAGTCTCCAAATTTTTCGACAAATTTCTCTAGTTTAGTTTTCAAAAAGCTCTTAAAGGATATGAGGTTGTCTTTATTGTTTTGGTTCATTTATCTCTCTTATTATTTTGTACTTTGATTATGTTAAACTAAAAACGCTAGGTTTTACAATACTGCAAATTAGTGCAATAATAATTACAGTGATTTTTTTTAAAATATGTTAATATTGTCGTACTTATTATTTGTATATCATCTATAATCCTGCAGAGAGTGACAATTGAAACCTAAATTAAAAAGTAAAAGGCTATTGATCGTTACAAGTGATATTCACATGCGCAATATTCTGTGCAAGTTTTTTATAAATGAGGGTGCAAAAGTGTTCTCTGCAGGTAGTGGAAAAAAAGCTTTGGAGATGGCGTTGCAATTAAGAATTGACCTAGTAATTTCAGACGTAAAAATGCCAGTTATGGATGGCCCTGAATTACTAAAAATAATTAAAATAAATCGTGATATTGTTCCTGTCTTTTGGTTTATGGCCGAGCAAGGTGAGTTGAATAAGGATAACTTACTCGATATAGGGGCAGATGGAGTTTTGGTAAGGCCATTTAAATTTTTAATTGCTCTTGAGCAAATTGTACTGTCAATTGAAAAACGTGATAAAAATTACAAATGTTGTTGAGATCAATGCCGAAATTATTCCTGGAAATAGAGACAGTTATTCTGCACTTTAATAGTAATCAAATAATATAAAAATAGGAGTAATTGTTTGCTCCTGTTTTTTATAGTCCCGTCTTTTTTAAGTTTTTCAAGGCGCCATGTCTTTGACGATGTAGATGTTGAATACGAATTGGTCCATGTGATTTGCGTTGATACTTATTCAAATTCTCTGAAATCATCTTGACAGCTTCCTCGAGAGTATTAGCATAAGCAATTACACCCTGGAGAGGCTCCAGACCACCTTTGTAAAAAAGATCTTTCACATTTTCATGAGTACCTACCATTATGGACTTTATTCCATGTAATTTTAATTCGGCCACCACTCCCTCCATCGCTACTAGTCCAGTCATATCAGCGGCCATCACATCTTCTAATTGAAAGATGATAACTTTTACGCTGCTACCAATAGAGCGAAGCGAACCAATAGCACGCTCTGCAGCTCCAAAAAAAAGAGGTCCGTTGATTGAGTAAAGTGCAACATTGGGAGGTAATTTAAAATTTGCTATTTTCGTCTTCGAAGGTTCTAAAAAAGATCCTGTAGTGAGTGAAGCCATTCTCTTAATAAAAAAGAGTGCTCCCAATAAGACACCAACACTAACAGCAATCACCATATCAAACATTACTGTTAGCAGAAAACATATTAACAAAACGGCGGTATCGCTTTTAGGTGCCACTTTAATAGTGTGAAAAAAATTATCTATTTCAGACATATTCCATGCCACTACTAATAAAAGAGCGGCCATACTGGCCATGGGTAGATAAGAAAGTAAAGGGGCAAGTATCAACACCGCTAAAAGTACCGTAATGGCGTGAGTAATGGCCGCTAATGGAGTTCGCCCACCAAATCGAAAATTTGAAGCGGTTCTAGCTATTGCGCCAGTCCCTGGAATTCCACCAAAAAAAGGAGTTATAAAATTAGCTACACCCAATGCCATCAATTCTGAATCTGGTTCATGTCTAGTTCTGGCCATCCCGTCGGCAACAACAGCAGAGAGTAAAGATTCTATAGCGCCTAAAAAGGCAATTGTAACTGCTGATGGAAAAAGATTGCGTATTGTATTCCATGAGATATTAAAGCTTGAATGGTAATCCCCCACAAACTCCCAAGGCCAGTTTAGAGTAGGTAGAGATCTTGGTATTCCATGAACTTCAAGTCCGTTGACGATCGTTGAAAAACGTTCGCCAAGTGTAATAATATTTAAACTTGGATAAATAGACTCTAAAATTATTGTGAAGACAGCAGCTACCGGGAGTGCCAATAGCGGAGCAGGAATGGCAAGAATTCGCGAAGGTATGCATATGCGTATTCTTTCCGGAAAACGAGAAAGAAGAAGAATTCCTAATGTCAGAGCTGTAACGGCCATTTCACCCCAAGAAAAAGTCCCACGAGCTAACCACAGCTCATACATTTTTTCAGGAAAGTGTTCGGAAACAATATTTATTTTTATACCTAAAGCATCTTTAAATTGTAGACCAGCAATAACCAATGCAATACCGCTGGTAAAACCAGTGGTAACAGGAAATGGAATATATTCAATCAAACTTCCCATTCTTAAAAGCGCCATGCCAACCAATAAAAGTCCCGACATCATTCCTGCAACTAATAAGCCTGGCAGGCCATAGGTATGAACAATAGGAGCGAGTATCACCACGAACGCGGCGGTTGGGCCGACTACGTTAAGACGAGAGCCTCCTAGAATTGGAGTCACTATACCAGCTATAATGGAAGTATAAATGCCATATTGTGGAGGAAGTCCAATTGCTATTGAAAGAGCCATTGCCAAGGGAAGCGCGATTACACCAACTAAAATTCCAGCTATGATATCTTTTCTAATTTGATCTTTGCTGATTCCTTCATCTAAACAGGCCCTAAGTGCCGATGCCGGCAACTTTTTCAGTGCTAAACCTTGCGGCGAATATTCTAGTCTTGTGCGGGCCATATTTATCTATCTCAATTTAGTTTAAGTATACTACATCATTTTTACTTGCGGGCTTATTTTGTCAATAAAAAACCTACAAATTGTTAAAACAAATCTAGACCAAAACCATTAGATAATTTTAAAGAGAAATTGCTAATGCATTAATTTGCAATAACAAGTTGACTTGAATTATATCCAATGCAAATATTGGCAATGATTTTAAATGAAAAAATAGCGTTAGCTTTAAAAAAAATTCTATCAAAAGAATTTAATAAAAATCCGGTTATTAAAAACTTTGATAAAATTCTAAGTAAACAATTAGAATTTAAAGATGAGCATTTTGACAAAATACTTCCACCTTATTACTTATTTTGCTCAACCATTCATTGGACATCATTTGAAGTAGCAATAATTATTGCGGAATGGTTACAAAATTACGAAAAAAGAAAATTTATTGATATTGGATGTGGCCCTGGTAAACTATGTTTATATTTGCGAATTTATACCACCTTAAATATACATGGTATTGAACAAAGAAAAAATCTAGTAAATATTGCAAATGAAATTATCAACACGAACAATGTCTCAAATATTAAAATACTCCATATGAATATGTTGGATCTTCGATGGGATGAATACGACATCTTTTACCTTTTTAATCCATTTTACGAACATTCACACAAAGTAGAATTTTATCACATTGATAATAACATAAAACACTGCAAAGAAAAATATGATCTTTATCTTTCCGTTGTATATGAGAATCTGGAAAGATTGCAAAAAGGAAAGATCATTATTACTTATCATGGTTTTGGTAAAATTCCCCCCTTGTCCTGGAAGTTAATTAATCGCAAATATGTTAGAAGTGGATTTTTAGAGATGTGGGAAAAACAATAAGATGGAAAAATATTCATGATTTTATATAAGCATCTCGATGCATCAATAAAAGAAAAGCTATCAAAAAAATTTGAAAAAGATCCCGTCATTAAAAAAATTGATAAGATTCTAAGTAGAGAATTAGAATTTAAAGATAAGGACTTTGATGAAATTCTTCCACCGTATTACATGTTCTTTTCGGCCGTTCAGTGGACATCATTTGAGGTCGCAAATATTATATCTAATTGGTTGCAAGAATATGAAGGTAAGAAATTTATAGATATTGGGTGTGGAGTAGGGAAAATATGTATTTATCTGCGACTACACACTTTGTTAAAGATAAATGGTATTGAAAAAAGAAAGTGTCTTGTCAATATCGCAAATAAAATATTAAAAGTGAATAATGTTTTAAATGTCAAAATATTGCACATGAATGTTCTAGACCTTCGATGGAGAAATTACGACATATTCTATTTGTTTAATCCTTTTTATGAACAGGTTTCAGAAGTCGATATTTTACAAATTGACCAAGAGATAATCTATAGTAAAAAAAAATTTAAAAAATATGTATCGTTTGTATATGAATCACTTGATAAATTACCAAGTGGAAAAATATTGATCACTTATCACGGATTTGGAAAAGCACCACCGCCTGATTGGAAATTGCTTAAAAAACAACTTATTGGTAGTGGGCTTTTAGAAATGTGGGAAAAAGAATAATAGTTATTTTAAGGAATTAATATAGTCGTTGTACATTTTAGCCGAAAGCAGTTCTTCATATTCTTTTAATTGGCTTGGCTGTATTTTAATCATCCAAGCTTCATTGTATGGTGAAATATTACATTGTTCAGGTGTAGAAATTAAATTTGAATTAACTTCAATCACTTTGCCAGACAAAGGTATAAAAAGATCGCTGACAGATTTTATTGATTCAACTACTCCAAAAGTCTGGTGCGCCTTGAGTTCTGTTCCAATCGCTGGAAGCTCAACAAAAACAATATCGCCTAGTGCTGATTGAGCATAGTCAGTGATGCCAATAATAACCATCTCTCCATCCAGCTTTGCCCATTCATGATCTTTAGTATACTTCAAGTTGTCAGGTATTAGACTTGCCATTATTTATGCCCTCCCGTTACGAATTGTTTTGAGTGTACTTGTGCTTCATAATCTGTATTTCGAATCTTTATATAATATTTTTCTATTTTGCTAAAGTTTTCATTTTGAATCAAGGCCATGGCAATGCCTTGATTGGTCATGACAGACATGGTTCCTGAGGTAACTTTTCCAATTATTTTTTTATTTTGATCTAAGACATCATATCCTTCACGAGGGACTCCTCTTTCAAGTGAAAACTTCATTAATCTATATTGGGGGTTGTAGTTTATTAAAAATTTTTTTCCGATAAATACTGGCTTATCTTTCTTCACGGTCCATGACAAACCAGAATCTAATGGGGTCACCATGTCAGTCAACTCATGGCCATAGAGAGGATAACATGCTTCTAGGCGAAGTACATCTCGCGCAGCTAATCCACAAGGTGTGACTCCAATGCTTAGTAGGTTTTTCCATAAGGTTTTTGCCAATGAATGATTTAAGAAGATTTCGAATCCGTCTTCTCCTGTATAGCCTGTGCGAGCGACAAGTATTTTATTATTGTCAATGTAGGCAGTAGTAATAGAATAATATGGCATATCCTCAAGTTTGAATAATGCAATATCTCTGAGTGTTTTTTCTGAGTTAGGCCCTTGAATGGCAATCAATGAATAATAGTCAGATAAGTTTTTCAAAGTACAATTAAAATCTGCTGAATAAGAATTTATCCAATCCCAATCTTTTATAATATTAGATGCATTGACGCAAATAAGAACTTGATTTTTTGTAAGTTTATAAGCAATGAGATCGTCTATAATAGTTCCATTCTCTCTACATAGTGTTGAATAGACTGCCTTTTTAAATTCTGCATTTTTAAAATCATTAGTGAGAAGATAGTCTACAAAATTAACTGCATCAGGGCCCTCAACAAGAAATTCACCCATATGGCCAACATCAAACATCCCAACATTTCTTCGTACTGCAATTACTTCCTCTTTTACGGATGTATACTGAAGAGGCATATCAAAACCAGCGAAAGGCGCCATTTTTGCCTTTAACGATAAATGCTCTTCATGTAATGATGTTTTTTGAATGTCCATTTTTTTAATTTCCTTAAAAAAATATTTAATAGAGTTATAATATTGCACGATGTTGCATTATTGTTAACAAATTATTTACAAAACGACAATATATTTAAGTACTTGTTCTTATATGGTTATGTATATTTTTATTGCATGGTTATGCAATAAAAGAGAGAATTGTGAAAAAAATTAAAGGAGCAATGCAAATGTTAACATTTGAAAAAATATACTCTATGGGGCATGAAGAAGTAGTCTTTTTTTCTGATCCTTCATGTAATTTAAAAGCAATTGTGGCCATTCACAATACTACTCTAGGGCCTGCCCTTGGAGGAACGCGTATGTGGAATTATAAAAATATTGATGAGGCCGTTGAAGATGTTATGCGTTTATCAAGAGGAATGACTTATAAAGCATCGATATCGGGCCTCAATTTAGGAGGAGGAAAGGCGGTAATAATTGGTGATCCTACTAGGGATAAATCAGAGGCGCTCTTTCGCTCTTTTGGACGTTTTGTTGAATCTTTGAATGGAAGATATATAACAGCAGAAGATGTCAATACTACAGTTGAGGATATGGAATATATTTTTACTGAGACCAATAACGTCACAGGTGTTGCAGAAATTAATGGGGGGTCTGGAAATCCATCTCCTTGGACGGCACGAGGAGTTTGTAGAGGCATCGAGGCTTCCTTGGTAAAAGTATTCGGAAATAAATCACTAAATGGAAAAGTAGTAGCAATCCAAGGTGCAGGCTCTGTTGGATTTTACCTAGGGAAACTTCTCGATAATGCAGGAGCAAAAATATTTTTTACAGATATTAACGAGGCAAATATTTCGCGTTTTAAAGACGCGTGTCCAAGTGCTGAGTTCGTGTCTGTTAATGATATTTATGATGTTAAGGCTGATATTTATTCCCCCTGTGCTTTGGGCGCTACCATTAATGATCAAACCATTGAGAGATTAAAGTCTAAGATAGTTTGTGGTTCTGCTAATAATCAACTTTCTGAAAATCGACATGGAGATATTTTGAAGAAACGTGGAATTCTCTATGCTCCAGACTACTTGGTAAATGCTGGTGGATTAATGAATGTTTCAATTGAATTTGAAGGGTGGTCAGCAGAAAAATCGGCAAAAATGGTAGATAGTATCTATGATACTACTTTGAAAGTGTTTAAAATGTCTGATGATCAAAATATCCCTGTCTATAAAGCAACGGACTTGATGGCGGAACAAAGGATTGATTCAATAAAAAACATTCAAGGCAAGTATCTTGGAAATATAAGACATAGATTTCCGGGAAGAAAAATAAAACATTCACTTTAAATAGGAAGAATTTATTTATGAATAACGATAACTTTAAAAAATTGTCTTATAAACCGGGCAAGCTCCCTCGTGAAAGGATGAAAAATTATATTTCTTCTACTGAAAAAGAACAGATAGAGATGCTTAAAGTGATAAAGATAAAAGATTTTAAAGATCTTTTTGCTCATATACCTTTAAGTTTGAAATTTAAAGAGTCTCCCTTTGTTACAAAAAAACTTGAATACAACGAACTTATAGCTGATGTCGAAAATATAGCGAAAAAAAACAATCTTAAGACTTGCTTTATTGGCGATGGGCTAAAAAATTACAAAGTTGGAAATATTGTTCCTTATGTTTCAAGTTTACGCGGTTTAACTACCGCATATACTCCATATCAACCGGAACGATCACAAGGTACACTGCAATCTCTTTGGATATACTCTTCCTCAATATCTATGTTAACTGGATTTGAGGCGATTAGTGCTTCGCTTTATGATCGTTCGACGGCACTTTTTGAAGCTATTCAAACTGCAACAAGAATTATTAAGGATACTCGCGTTGCTCTAGTGTGTGAGTCTATTTATCCAGGTGATCTTGAAGTAATAAAGACACTTGCCAAGGAAACTAAACTTAGAATCTTGACAGTTCCTACAGATAAAAAAACAGGGGTAACTGATATAACACTTGTGAATAAAATTGCCAATGACATAGGAAGTGAGCTTGCCTGTCTAGTATTTCCACAAGTAAATAATTACGGAAATCTAGAAGATGTACACTCACTCACAGATTTTTGTTGGGACTTGAAAATTCAATCAATTGCTTTAATAGATCCGATGCTACTGGCAAATAATTGCCTAACTCCCCCTGTGAAGTTTGGTACACGCAAACAAGGTGTCCATATGATTGTAGGAGAAGGGCAGCATGTGGCCATTGGCCCAAATTTCGGAGGACCAGGTCTTGGTATTTTTGGAATTAGATACAATGAAAATAATAAACACGATATACGTTCAACTGCCGGAAGATTTATTGGAAAAACAAAAGACGCTGAGGGAAATGAATGCTTCTGTATGGTTCTTGCCACCAGAGAGCAACATATACGAAGAGAAAAAGCTACGTCTAATATTTGTTCAAATCAATCTTTTATTGCAACTCTTGCTGGTGCTGCCATTTTAGAACGTGGAGAGCAAGGCATGACGAAAGCGTGCAAACATGGCAGAGATTTAGCGTTATCTGCAGTAAAGGAATTAACTAAATTTAAAGGTGTGAAGCTGGCATTTGATGCTACTCCTTTTTATAATGAGTTTACATTACAATTGCCAACTGTGGTGAAAGATCTACAGGCCAAAGCTTCACAAGATAATATTCAATTGGGAGTAGATGTTACAGCAAGGTTAAATGATGGGCGAAATTTATTACTCTTATCTTTTTTTGATATTCACACGAAGAAAGAACTCGACAAGTTAGTCGATTTTTTCGAAAAACATTTTGCTCCAGAGACTAAGATTAAAATAATTCCCAATATCCCCTTAGGATTAGTAAGAAAAGATTTAGTAGGATTACCAGATCTTGAATTAGAAGAACTGAAGTTTTTTTATAAAAAATTATCAACGTTAAATGTAAGCCCTGATGATAATATTTATCCCCTCGGTTCCTGTACTATGAAATATAATCCATATATAAATGAGTATGCTGCGAACTTAGCTGGCTTTACGGAGATACACCCTCAAGCACCAGTTGAAGATATTCAAGGAAGTTTAGAAATTCTTTACAATATTCAAGAAATGTTTAAGTCGATAACTGGTCTTGCCGGTGTTGCCACTCAACCAGTGGCCGGCGCTCAGGGGGAATTGGTTGGGATTAAACTTTTTCAGGCTTATCATCGAAACAATGGTGAAGGTGAAGCAAGAAAAATATTATTGATTCCCAAATCTGCACACGGAACAAATCCAGCAACTGCCGCGATGGCAGGATTTGAAACAAAAATCGTTGATGGCGTTTCGTACGGAATAATTACAGTTGATGCCGATCATCGAGGTCAAATAGATATTGCTCTTTTTCAGAAGATAATTGAAAAATATAATAAACGTATCGCTGGCGTAATGATTACCAATCCTAACACATCTGGCATTTTTGAAATTAATTTTGAAAAAATTGCTGATCTTATTCATTCTGTTGGAGGGCTTGTCTATATGGATGGCGCTAATATGAATGCAATTGCAGGTTGGGTTGATTTAAAAAAAATGGGAGTCGATGCTGTTCATAATAACCTTCATAAAACGTGGTCGATTCCCCATGGAGGAGGAGGCCCCGGAGACGCTATCGTTGCCGTTTCGGAAAAACTGGTTAATTATTTACCTGGATTTCAAGTGATTAAATACAATAATTATTTTGATCTAGTTAAACCGACTAAGTCTATAGGATCGTTTCATCGTCATTTCGGAAATTTTGCGCATAAAGTGAGAGCTTATACTTATTTAAAAGCTTTAGGCGGGGATGGTGTAAGAGAAATGTCTGCAGTCGCAGTTTTATCTGCAAGGTATTTACTAGAAAGACTTAAAGAAAATTTTCCAACATTACCATTAAGTTGTGAACGTGAAATCAGAATGCATGAATTTATTATTACGCTTCCCAAAGAAACTTTTGAACAAATAGAAAAAAGTGGAATTCCAAAATCACAGATCATTGCAAAAGTGGGGAAGCTATTTTTAGATTTTGGCCTTCATGCGCCAACAGTTGCATTCCCTGAAGTGTATGGGCTCATGATTGAGCCAACTGAATCATACTCTAAAATGGAATTAGATCGATTCGTTGAAGTAGTGAAAACTATATTATTTCTTATTAATGATGCACCCCAAGTCTTGAA
This sequence comes from Bacteriovoracaceae bacterium, assembly GCA_036171615.1. Taxonomy (GTDB): domain Bacteria; phylum Bdellovibrionota; class Bacteriovoracia; order Bacteriovoracales; family Bacteriovoracaceae; genus Bacteriovorax. The sequence continues at coordinate 9,248 of JAVHRK010000052.1, read as the reverse complement.
AACAGTTCCTCATTTTACTCCAGTTAGAAAAGTTGATGAAGTTGAAGCAAATAAAACATTGATATTGATGGATCATTTAAATGCTTTACCAAAAGTTGGGGACAACCTAATAGCACCAGATAAATTGTCTAAAATGTATTTGGTCGATATTTGTAAAGCAATTTTAAAGGCACATGGTAATAAATGAAATTACACCAAGAGAAAAAAACTAACTCCTTTCCAATGAGCAGTAAAATAATGGAAAGAGTTAGCGTTATGAAGCAGAATAATTTGTATCCTTTCTTTAAGCCGATTGAAGATTCAAGCGGATCAACAGTGACCGTAAGGGGAAAAAAACAAATCATGATAGGAAGTAATAACTATCTTGGATTGACTCATCATCCCTATGTTAAAGAGGCGGCTATTAAGGCCATAGAAAAATTTGGAACTGGTTGTACTGGCTCAAGGTTCCTAAATGGAAATTTAAGTATCCATGATGAGCTTGATATAAAAATAGCGAGTTATTTAGGGCATGAAAGTGCCTTGGTTTTTTCGACGGGGATGCAAACAAATTTAGGAGTACTATCTGCACTTTGTGGTCCGAAAGATTTATTAGTTTTCGATTCTGAAAATCATGCATCTATTATTGATGCCTCACGATTAGCGTTGGGGGCAACTTTAAAATATAAACATAATGACATTGACTCACTGGAAGAAGTCTTGCAAGGGAATAAAAAACGTTTTTCCAGAATTACGATTGTGACAGATGGAGTCTTCTCGATGACCGGCGACGTGGTCAAGCTCAACGAGGTGGTGTCACTAGCAAAAAAATACGATGTCTTAGTCTATGTAGATGATGCCCATGGATTGGGAGTAATGGGTCCTCAAGGTAGAGGTACCATGCACGCATTTGAGCTTTCAAATAGTGTAGATTTTAATATGGGAACTTTTTCAAAATCTTTTGCCTCGATTGGAGGAGTCATTTCAGGCACTAAAGATTCCATCGATTACATACGTCATTCCGCTCGCTCATTTATGTTTTCTGCTTCAATGCCCCCATCTGCTGTTGCAACTGTTTCGGCATGTATTGATCTTGTTACTACCGATGAAAATATCCTTAAGGGCCTATGGTCAAACGTCAAATTTATGCGGGATGGATTTAGTGAATTAGGATTTTATACATATGAATCGCAAACACCAATAATTCCAATATTTATTGGCGACGATATAAAAGCTTTGCACATTACAAAATATTTAGAAGATAAGGGAGTGTTCGCAACTCCCGTTTTACCTCCAGCAGTACCTAGAGGAGAATCGTTAATCAGAACCAGCTATATGGCCACACATGAAAAGAAAGATTTAGGTATCGTTCTAGATATTTTTTCAGAAATGAAAAAGAAATTTGATATCCCATCACATAAAAATATTTAACTAGGAATTCTTATGGATAATAGAAAACGTGAACGCAATGAATTCGAAGAAAAAAAACAACAAGCACTGGATTACCATTCAGAAGGTCGGCCGGGTAAAATAGAAGTTGTTATAACTAAGCCGTTCTTAACATCTATGGATTTATCAAAAGCTTACACCCCAGGAGTGGCGTCCCCATGTTTAGAAATTGCCAAGAATCCGGAGCTTGCTTATAAATATACCTCCAAAGGAAATTTAGTAGCAGTTATATCAAATGGTACTGCGGTTTTAGGTTTAGGAAATATTGGAGCAATTGCCGGCAAGCCTGTCATGGAGGGGAAAGGTAATTTATTTAAAAAATTCGCAGATATTGATGTCTTTGATATTGAAGTAAATGAATCTACAGTTGAGGGAATGGTGAAATTTGTAACACAAATAGAACCAACTTTTGGAGGTATAAACTTAGAAGATATTAAGGCCCCTGAGTGCTTTGAAATCGAGACCCAGTTAATAGAAAAACTAAATATTCCAGTTTTTCATGATGATCAACACGGTACCGCCATCATTGCTTCAGCTGCCTTTTTAAATGCATTGGAAGTTACTGGAAGGAAAATTAGTACAACAAAATTAGTAGTATCAGGAGCAGGGGCGGCGGCGATATCTATTGTCAGACTTCTTATAGAGTTAGGGTTATCTAAGAAGAATCTTATTATATGTGATTCAAATGGAGTTATTTATAAAGGAAGAAAAGATGGTATGAACAAATATAAGGAAGAATTTGTTGTCGATACCTCACTTAGAACATTGGGTGAAGCAATAAAAGGTGCCGATGCATTTATTGGATGTTCCGCCAGAGGATTAGTAACTTCACAAATGATTAAGGATTTGGCCAAAAATCCTATCATTTTTGCAATGGCCAACCCTGATCCTGAAATTTATCCATCTGAAGTACATGCAGTTCGAGATGATGCGATCATGGCAACAGGTAGATCTGATTTTCCCAATCAAGTAAATAATGTTTTATGTTTTCCTTTTATTTTCAGAGGAGCACTAGACGTTAGGGCGACGAAAATTAATATACAAATGAAGTTGGCAGCAGTTAAAGCTCTAGCTGATTTGGCAAAGGAAGACGTTCCTGAAGAAGTTAAGCTAGCCTATGGCGGAGAAGATTTTAAATTTGGAAAAAATTATTTAATTCCTAAAGCATTTGATCCACGAATATTAACCAGAGTAACACCTGCCGTTGCACAAGCAGCAATGGAGTCAAAGGTTGCAAGAATTCAGATTAACGATTTAAATGAATATGCAAGGTCTTTGGAGGGCAGAATGGGAAATTCAGCTCAATTTATGAAGTCCTTGCGTGATCGCTTGCATACTCAAGTTGAAAAAAGTAGCCGCAAGATAAAAGTAGTTTTTGCTGAAGGAAAAAATACTATAATCTTATTGGCAGCAAAGCAATTAATTGAAGAAGGTTTAATTGATCCAATATTACTTGGAAATAAAAAAACTATTCACAAAAAAATGGATGTTTTAGGGCTAGAAAACCTAAAAGATGAAATAAAAATTATAAGTCCCAAAAAGCATAACGAATTTAATAATTATGTTCAATTATATTCAAAAGATCGGCAAAGAAATGGAATATCTATTTACCATGCCGAGGAATCAATGTCTCACCCCAATTACTTTGGATCTATGATGGTAAAAAATGGGTTGGCAGATGTAATGATAGCAGGACCAACGTTGAATTATGCAGATTGTTTTCCACCATTAATTCACGTCCTTGGCACTGAAGAGAACAAGCAAGCGTCAGGAATTTTTATAATGACCTTCAAAAACCGTGTACTTTTCTTTGCAGATTGTGCCGTTCAGGTAGAGCCAAATGAAAATCAGCTCTGTGAAATAGCTGCAAGTACTGCTGAATTATTTAGAAAACTAATGAAAAGAGAACCGCGGATAGCGTTTTTAAGTTTTTCGAATTTTGGATCTAGTGAACATAAAAAAGCAAAAATTGTTAAAAATGCAGTTCGATTAACTAAAGAGTGTTATCCCAATTTAAAAGTTGAGGGCGAAGTGCAGGCTGATGTAGCGGTCAATAAAACGATGCTGGATAAATTATTTAAATTTTCTACACTTGATGGCCCAACTGATATTTTAATCTTTCCTGATTTAAACTCTGCAAATATTAGTTATAAATTACTTGCTCAGTTGGCAAATGCCAACGCAATTGGACCTATTTTAGTTCCAATGAATTTATCGGCGAATATTATCCCTAGAACTGCAACGGTCACAGAGATTGTTAATATGTGTATATTGTCTTCAATTTTAAACAAGAAAAAATAATTAATAAGGAGGTAGTGTTTGAATACAAATTTTATAACAGAGTTGAACTCATCTATTTTTAAAAAACAAATAATGGGAGTTACTGGACTTATGCTTTGTGGTTTTCTTTTTACTCATATGTTGGGAAATCTTTTAATATTTAAGGGGCATGATGCTTTTAACTCCTACTCACATGCATTAATTTCTAATCCACTAATTGGCATTTTAGAAGTAATTCTCACACTAATATTTTTAGGCCATTTGGGGTTGGCAATTAAAGTAACCCGCGAAAATAAAATTGCCCGCCCCATAGAATATCATTCTCGCAAACTATCCGGCCGAGGAGCAACCTTCGCCTCTTCAACCATGATCTACACAGGCATAATAACTTTTATTTTTTTAATTTTTCATATATTGGGCCTTAAATATGGAACTGTTTACACCACAGAAGTTCACGGTGTGGAAATGCGTGACCTTTACCGTACAACTGTAGAATATTTTCAGTCTCCTCTACATGTGGCAGGATATTTAATTGCCGTCATTTCGCTGGGTATACATGTCAAGCACGGTTTTTGGTCGGCTTTCCAGTCGCTCGGATTGAATCACCAAAAATATATGCCCAAAATTAAAATACTTTCTTGCGCCTATGGCTTTTTAATCATCGTGGCTTACTCATCATTCCCGTTGTTCTGTTTTTTTCTAGGAGGGTATTAAAATGATAATAAAAAAAATAAATGGAAAAGTTCCAACCGGTCCAATCCAAAATCAATGGAGTGATCATAAATTTCATATGAAGTTAGTGAACCCTGCTAATAAAAGAAAATATTCAGTTATTGTAGTCGGTACCGGTCTTGCTGGTGCCTCGGCTGCCGCCTCACTGGCCGAACTAGGTTATAATGTTACAACTTTTTGTATTCAAGATTCACCAAGACGTGCGCACTCGATCGCTGCGCAAGGTGGGATCAACGCTGCAAAAAATTATCCTAATGATGGTGACTCTGTTTGGCGACTTTTTTATGATACAGTAAAAGGTGGAGATTATCGCGCTCGTGAATCAAACGTGTACCGTCTTGCAGAAGTGTCCAATAATATTATCGACCAGTGTGTTGCCCAAGGTGTTCCCTTTGCCAGAGAATATGGTGGAACACTTTCAAATCGATCATTTGGTGGATCACAAGTTTCAAGAACTTTTTTTGCAAGAGGACAAACTGGTCAGCAACTTCTTTTAGGTGCCTATTCGGCGATGATGAAAGAAGTACACAATGGAAAAATAAAATCATATACACGTAGAGAGATGATCGATTTAGTTATGTTCGAAGGTAAAGCTCGTGGGATTATTGTTCGTAATATTGTTACGGGGGCCTTTGAAAAGTATGCAGCAGATGCAGTTATCTTAGCAACAGGCGGATATGGAAATATTTTCTATCTTTCAACAAATGCCAAAGCTTCAAATGCTTCAGCTATTTATCGTGCATATAAAAAAGGCGCTTACTTTGGAAACCCATGCTTTACTCAAATTCACCCGACCTGCATTCCTGTTTCAGGAGATCATCAATCAAAATTAACTTTGATGTCTGAGTCACTTCGTAATGATGGACGAGTTTGGGTCCCTAAGAAAAAAGGTGACAAAAGAAAACCTTCTGAAATTCCAGAAGCCGAAAGAGATTATTACTTAGAAAGAATTTATCCATCATTCGGAAACTTAGTTCCACGTGATGTTGCTTCAAGAAATGCAAAACTTCAATGTGATGCGGGGTTTGGAGTTTCAGCTACAGGAAAGGCGGTATATTTAGATTTTGCAACAGCTATACAAAGAGATGGTGTAGATAAAATCAAATCGAAGTATGGAAACCTTTTTGATATGTACGAACGAATTACCGATAGCAATCCTTATAAAGAACCAATGATGATCTATCCTGCTATTCACTATACGATGGGAGGTTTATGGGTTGACTATAATTTAATGAGCAATCTTCCTGGATTATTTGTGCTAGGTGAAGCAAACTTTTCTGACCACGGAGCAAACCGACTTGGAGCATCTGCTCTAATGCAAGGTCTTGCCGATGGCTATTTTGTTATCCCATACACGCTAGGAAATTATTTTGCGTCTGAAAAATTTCCCCAAATAGATACCAGTCACCACGAATTTCGTTCTACTAAACACACTGCAATTGAAAAATATTCAAAACTTTTAGCGATTAATGGCACACGGACGGTTGATGACTTTCATAAACATCTTGGAAAAGTAATGTGGGAATATGTAGGAATGGGAAGAAATGCTGAAGGTTTAAAAAAGGCCATTGTCGAAATAAAAGCAATACGTGAAGAGTTTTGGAAAGATGTAAAAATTACTGGTACCGATATTGATGTTAATACAGAACTTGAAAAGGCCGGAAGAGTTGCAGACTATTTAGAGCTGGGTGAATTAATGGCACTCGATGCATTAGAGAGAAATGAATCTTGCGGAGGGCACTTTAGAGAAGAGTATCAGACCGAAGAAAATGAAGCCCGTCGTGATGATGAGAACTTTTGTCATGTAGCCGCGTGGGAATACCAGGGTGAAAACCAAAAACCACTTCGACATATTGAAGAGCTAAAGTTTGACAATGTAAAACTAACTCAACGAAGTTATAAATAGGAAGGTGTTATATGATAGGAAATAAAACAGAAAATATGTCTCTCAATTTAAAAATCTGGAGACAGGAAAATAGCCATCACAAAGGAGAGATTGCTGATTATAAATTAGATAATGTCTCACCAGATATGTCTTTCTTGGAAATGCTCGACACCCTCAATGAAAAATTAATTCGAGAAAAGGGCGATACTATTGCGTTTGATCACGATTGTCGTGAAGGAATTTGTGGCATGTGTTCTCTTGTCATTAATGGTCAGGCCCATGGCCCTGAATCTGAAACAACCACATGTCAGTTGCACATGAGAAAATTTAAAAACGGTGATACTATAGTGATTGAACCATGGAGAGCAAAAGCTTTTCCGGTTATTAAAGATTTAATGGTTAATCGCGATGCTATGGATGAAATCATGGCCGCGGGTGGATTTGTCAACGTCAATACTGGAAATCCTCAAGATGCCAACAGCATTTTAGTCGGCAAAGATGCTGCTGAGCTAGCAATGGATGCAGCGGCTTGTATCGGTTGTGGTGCCTGTATAGCAAGCTGTAAAAATGCATCTGCAATGCTTTTTGTCTCAGCAAAAATTTCACAACTGGCCTTATTGCCGCAGGGACAAATTGAAGCAAAAGAGCGTGTACAGTCCATGGTTAAAAAAATGGATGAGTTGGGATTCGGAAATTGCACCAACGAGGCAGAATGTGAAGCTCAATGCCCAAAAGGAATTAAGATTGAGAACATTGCTAGAATGAATAGAGAGTATATGAAATCGATTTTTACAAAATAATTTGTGGAATATTTAATAGGATTTAAAAATGAAAAATAATGGTGTCTATATCGTCGGCGGTCAGAGAACTCCGTTTGTAAGGTCTTTCACAAGTTTTAAGGATGATTCAACACAAGATTTAATGACTCATGCTCTTCGGGCCTTAGTGGAAAAATACAAACTTCATGACAAAGAAATTGGAGATGTCGCACTCGGAGCAGTAATAAATAGTTCCGCAAATTGGGGAGTGGCAAGAGAGTCAGTTTTAGGTTCTGGGTTGCATCCCTACACACCAGCTTGCTTTATTCAACGAGCATGTGGGACTGGCTTAGAAGCAACTTTGCATATTGCCAATAAAATTGCACTTGGACAAATAGATTGGGGAATAGCGGGTGGGGTAGATACAAATTCCGATGTACCTCTTTTATTTTCAAAAAATTTAAAGAACATTATTTTAGAACTTAATAGTAATGACTCATCTTTAGATAAAGTAAAAGCTTTAATAGGAATTCACTTAAAAGATTTAAAACCGATTACACCCGCGGTTCAAGAACCACGAACAGGTCTGTCTATGGGCGAACATTGTGAAAAAATGGTTAAGGAATGGAAAATTTCCAGAAAAGAACAAGACGAGCTTGCTTTTATCAGTCATCAAAAAGCATCAAAAGCTTATTCTGAAGGATTTTATACTGATCTTATTTCTCCTCTTCGAGATATTAGCAAAGATGGAAATATCCGTGCAGATACAACCATGTCAAAACTTGCCAAACTTAAGACCGTATTTGATTTAACTAAAGAAGGAACATTAACTGCTGGAAATAGTACTCCTTTAACAGATGGAGCTTCAGTAGTTCTTCTTGCAAATGAACATAGGATAAAAAAAGAACATCATCTCACACCTCTGGCAAGGTTTGTTGATGCAGAAGTTGCGGCAGTCGATTTTGTTAAAGGCGACGGATTATTAATAGGCCCTGCCATTGCGGTCTCACGCCTTCTTGAAAGAAATAAATTAACACTTCAAGATTTTGATTATTATGAAATCCATGAAGCTTTTGCCGGACAAGTTCTTTGTACTTTAAAAGCATGGGAGTCTGATGACTTTGCACAGGCATTTTTAAATAGAGATAAGGCGCTAGGTCCTATTGACAGCAATAAAATGAATGTAAAGGGCGGAAGTTTGGCGATAGGGCATCCTTTTGCTGCGACTGGTGGACGAATAGTTGCTTCTCTTTCTAAAATGTTAAGTAATGGGCCAACTGGCAGAAGAGGGTTGATTTCAATTTGTACAGCTGGAGGGATGGGGGTAGTTGCGATAATTGAAAGCTTATAAAAAGAAGGAGCTTGGTTTGCATTCCAAACTTCTTCGGAAAGGTGAATACGAAGAATTTAATTATCAAAGATATTTTTTTCTGTAAAGCAGGTAAATTTTATTAGAACTTTAGTCATCACTTAAAGTTAGAAATACCCAAGAAATTGACCTTGCGTATTAAGTATGAGATTAACTAATTTGATTAAGTTAATTGGGGATTTGCAAATGAAAAAACATAAAGATTTACTTGAAATACTAAAAGCAAATAAAATGAGAATTACTGTTCCACGACGTTTACTATTGCAATTCATTATTGACAATAGTTCTAGACAAATTACCTTGCGGGATATTTACGAATTCATGGATAGCAAATTACGCATCGCTGATCGCTCAAGTATTTATAGAAATATAGAAGTGTTTAAAAAATTAGATATTATCCAAGAACTAAACCTACCTACAGGAAAGGTATTTCAATACATTATTGATCGAAAGATTAGACATTTTTATATTTGTAAGGCCTGTGGCAAATCAAACAGAGGAAATGAAGTGCTCTTTCAGAAGATTGAGAATGCACTTCTCGACGTTCATGGTTTTTCAAAAGCGAAACTTTCTCTTGTCTTTTATGGATATTGTTCAAAGTGTACCAAGAATTAAAAAGACATTACCCATAGAGGAAAATAACACTTGCACATCGATCAATTTAAGATGGATTTACTCTTTTGTTTTGCTTGGTTACTATTGCAATTTCATGCAATAGTGGTATCGTTTAACAAAAGAGAGTTAATCTCTTGGGTTTAATTCCCCGAAGCTTGCTTCGGCTTTCCCTTGTGTGTAA
>JAVHRK010000051.1:0-4602 GCA_036171615.1 Bacteriovoracaceae bacterium | reverse complement strand
GTAGCTTTTTTCTACTTCAAATTTTATTTTTAATTATTACCAGAACTAAAAAAGTCACAACATAAGAATTAAATATATCTACAAAAAATCTGGCCATACATAAACTGTGGCCAATTTTTTATATACTTTATTTTTGAAAATCATCATTACCCTAGTCATTTTTTTTCAAACCTAGTAAAACTATTTGACGAGGTTTAATTATGTTTCAAATAATGAGTTTAGCTTTAATACTTACTGCAAATTGCTATGCAATAACTCTGCCTGAGGCCTTAACAATGGCCCGAAATAATTCACCAAGTATACAAAAATCGCAGAGTATCACTAATGAGAGTTTATGGAAGAAACGCGAGAATTTTTCAGTTTTTTTACCAACCATTTCCGCATCGGCTACTCATCTATTAAGTAAAAAATTAGCACTCACTAATATTCGAATAGGAAATTCGCCAACAGAAAGCATTATTCCTCAAATTATTCCCGCTAGCCAACTAAACCTCACCACTACAATTCCACTTTTTGAAGGATTTTCTGGTTTAAATAGATATCAGGCTTCAGTTGAAAACAATAATGCTACTGAAACTGAACTTAAATGGAGTATGTTCAAAGTTGAAATGGAAGCTACTTTAGCATTTTATAAAGTACTCACATCAAAAATACTTAAAGACGTGGCCGAGAAAAATTTAACTGTCCTGCAAGGCCACTTAAAAGAGGTTAAGCTATTTAAGCAAAGTGGGATGGCAACCAATTACGACCTATTGAGAGTAGAAGTTCAAGTCTCTAACGCAGAAACCGATCTCTTAAATGCTATTGATAATATTGCAATCAATGAACAGCATTTAATTGAAATTTTAGGATTAGATCAAAAGAACATTGAAGTGAGCGGTGAACTTCCAGTATTAACTGAAAAAATCCTAGATGGAATAACTATCAATGATATTCACCAAAGATCAGATCTAAAAGCACTTTCGTATCATATCTCTTCAGTATCACTATCAAATCAAGCACAAAGTTCTTATTGGGTTCCTAAAATATTATTACTTGGAAATTACCAATATTATAATAATTTAAATGATTCACTAACTGAAACACATAAGTTTAGAAGTGCTTACCAAGTGGGCCTTCAATTAAATTGGAATATTTTTGATGGACTCATTTCATTTTCTAAAGCGAAAGAATCGATAGAACAGACAATACAGGCTGAAAAGTCTTACCGACTAGCAGAACTGAATGCACAAAAAGATTTCGAGATAGGGAAAAGAAAATTTAAATATTATTTAGTTTTTTTCAAGGCACGCAAAAATGATATAGCAAAATCAACTGAAAGTGTCAGACTAGCAAGAGAGGGCCTCAAGGTGGGAGTAAGGACCAATACAGACTTGCTTGATGCCGAAGCTGATTTATATAAATCGGAAGCTAGTGCAGTTAATGCACAATTGGGATCAGTTGAGGCCCTGATTAATTTACAAACAACAATTGGAAAAAAAATAGGAATTCTATGAATAGCAAAAAAAAGACTCTTCTCTCCCTAGTCGGATTAATTGCCATCGTATTGGCAACATACTTAACCTATGAACATTTTGCTTATGTAAAAACAGATAATGCTCAAATTTTTGGACATAGCTTAATGCTTACTCCAAAAGTTTCTGGATATATAACAAATGTATATATTACTGAAGATCAAAAAGTTGTAAAAGGCCAAGTACTTATTGAAATTGATTCTCGGGACTACGATAATAATTTGAAGCAAGTTCAAGGTGAATTGGCTTCCATAGCAGCTAGAAAAAAAGATGCTGAAAAAAATTATCATCGCTTAGTTGAGCTGTATTCTAAAGGTGCCGTATCCCAACAACAATATGACTCATCAACCTCGCAGTATAACGATGTTCGCGCCAAATATGATTCAATTGCTTCACAAGTTTCACAAGCAGAATTAAATTTAACCAACACAAAGATTATTGCCCCCACAGATGGACTTATAGCAAAAAAATCTGCCGAAGTTGGCCAGCTAGCAACTCCAGGAATTCCTTTAATTGGATTTATAGACTCTAGTGAGCGTTGGTTAATTGCAAATTTTAAAGAAACTGATATCGAAGATATTAAAATTGGTAATAAAGTCGATATAGAAGTCGATGCTATCAGCGCAAAAGAATATCAGGGAAAAGTGTTAAGTATAAGCTCCGCAACAGGTGCAACATTTTCGCTTTTACCTCCTGATAACGCCACTGGAAATTTTACAAAGGTAGTTCAGCGAATACCAGTTAAAATTGAAATATTAAATTTAACTCCTGAAGATATATTAAAATTAAAAACTGGCCTATCTGCTTTAGTAAAAGTGCATAAGCGCTAGGATCAATATGGAAAATAAAAATCCACATGCTCCGCTTATTATTTTTGTAGCGGTGCTAGCTTCTTTATTGGAGATTATTGATACTTCTATCGTAAATGTTGCCCTACCTACAATGATGGGAAATTTAGGTGCAACTCTTGAAGATATAAGTATGGTTATCACTGGATACGCCATTGCAAATGCAGTTGTATTACCACTCTCTGCCTGGATGGGAGAAAAATTTGGAAGAAGAAAATATTACTTAACTTGTATTGGTCTATTCACTGCTACATCAGTCGCTTGTGGACTTGCCCCTAATCTTGAATTTCTTATCATATTTAGAATATTACAAGGACTCGCAGGTGGTGCCCTATTACCGACTTCGCAAACATTAATTTATGAACAATTTCCAAAAGAAAAGGCCGGCTTAGCTGGAGCAATTTTTGGAATGAGTGTTATGGTTGGCCCTGCACTTGGTCCAGTCTTAGGTGGAGTTCTCACCGATGAATTTGGATGGAGATCGATATTCAATGTTAATCTACCTTTAGGTTTATTGGCACTATTCTTAGGCGCAACATGTATTTTTAATCGCACAGCAGATCAAGGCCAGGTTAAAGAAAAAGGATTTGATGCTTTAGGATTAATACTACTAGTTGCAGGGATCGGATGTTTACAATATGCCCTTGAACGAGGTGAGGCAGATGATTGGTTTGCATCTAAAACAATTGTTATTTGTATAATCACAGCACTAGTCTCTCTACCTAGTTTTGTATGGTGGGAATTAAAAGTTAAAAATCCAATAATAAATATTAGATTATTTAAAGAACAAATTGTTTTTAATGGAATTTTATTGATGGGCCTTTTAGGTTTTTATCTCTACGGCGTCCTTTTTGTGCTCCCTGTATTTGTGAGTACTGCATTTCATTATACTGCAACTCAAACAGGTTCTTTATTTATTCCTGGATCGCTTCTCACCATGGCATTTATGCCTATCATTGGAAAATTAATGATGTCTGGTGTATCTACAAAAAAATTAATTTTCACAGGCCTTGCAGGACTCATAGTTTGCATGTACGTGCTTACTACCCTCTCTCCAATGTCATCTCGAGAAGATATAATCATTGCTCTTTATGTACGAGGTTTCTCACTTGCATTTCTATTTGTTCCCATCAACTCAGGGATACTTAGTCAATTTACCGGTGTAAATATGGGGCAAGTTTCGGGCCTGCTCAATCTTTCTCGTCAGATTGGTGGAAGTATCGGGATTGCTGCTGTGGGGACAATGTTAGGAATGATGTCGCACCAAAACTATGCAGATCTCAGTTCAAAAGTATCAATGCTTAATCCGACGACCCAGCAAGTAGTTTATCAAACAGATGCTAGCCTAAGTAAAAAATTCTCTTCAGAAGTTGGTATGATAAAACCTCACAAGACAGCACTCATCTCGATTAAACATAGACTTGATAGTCAAGTTTTCATGATGAGCTTTAATCAATTAATGTGGATCATTATGTTTATATTTTCATTTTCTTTTATTCCTCTTTATTTTTTAAACCTTAAAAGAACGCCTGCCGCGATTATTGATGCCCATTAATTTATGAAAAATCTCAAATTACTAAAAGAAATATTCTTATTTTCGTTGCCGATTATTACCGGGCAAATCGGTCAAATGCTTTTCGGAGTAGGCGATATTATAGTAGCAGGACATTTTTCCACATCTGCAGTTTCTGCCATTGGTGTTGCTGCAGCAATATTTTCCCCATTTCTCATGATAGGAATTGGAATTCTGCTTTGTATTGGGCCTCTCGCTTCTGAAATAAAAGGCCAAGGACGTAAAGACCCTTCATTATTATTTAATTCAATTGTTGTTGCGATAATTAGTTCAGTTGTAGTGATATTGGCGCTGCTGTTTCTAGTATTCCATATCAACTGGCTTAAATTAAATAGTGAAATTGAAGCAAGTGTTGCTCTCTACTTAAGATGGACAATTCTTTCCATTTTACCCGCGCTCATCTTCCAGGCCATGAAAGAATATCTTCAAGGCGAAGGGAAAATAATAATTCCAAACGCTATAATTATTTTATTTAATCTTATCAATATTATTCTCTGTTATATCTTCTTGTTCGGATGGGGACCGATACCAAGCTTAGGAATTTTTGGAGCTGCGCTTGTCGCAAGTTTCTGCAGAATAATGATGGCATTGATTTTATTTTTCTATATAAAAAAAGGTAACTGCTCATACCTAATCAGGAATATTCCCGCTGTATGCTAATGAAATT